>CAJOPM010000235.1 GCA_905236225.1 uncultured Eubacterium sp. | reverse complement strand
CCTATCCCGATTGTGACTGCTAAAACTGTCGTACATATATAGACAAGCATTGTCTTTGTCGCAATTCTCCCGACCTCTTTCATGTTATTAAAGCCGGATATACTTGTGGCAATAGAGAAGAATATAAGTGGCGCAATAACCATTTTAAGTGCATTCAAAAACAGAGTGGAAATAGTGGCCAACACATTACCTCTAACCCATTCTATTGCACCGTCGCTAATCGATGAATTCTTCATTGCTATTCCAAACACCACTCCCAGTATCATAGCTGCAACCATTGCAAGCATCGTTGAATTTCTGTTTTTTACCGCTCCAATAGCTATCTTATTAATACCGTTTTTGTGTTTGTATTTAAGTTCATCCCCAAAAGCTTGAAATATCGAACTTCTAATAGCGCCTTCCACCTGCGGATCATCTTCCTCAAATTCAGGGCTGACAGAAATCTCCTCTTCAAACTCGTACTTTTCTCCTTGTGCGCTAAGCTCTATGGAAACTTTCCCAAACAACTTATAGATGTTAAGCTTTATTTGCTCATTTTCTTTTGCATGTTCAAATAAGGTCACCATAGATTCTTCTGCAACCAGCATTATCCTGGTCACCTCGCGCTTCGGTATCTTATATTTTTTAAGTTTATCTCTAATGCAGTCTACTGCATCTGCAATTTCCACTCGCGAGTAGCTATTTACCTGATTAGAGTTGCCTTTTTCTTCTTTCATAAATCTCCTTACCTTCCCGCTCATTGTCCGTAAATTCTACCTGCAATTAATTATACCATAACCAAATGCGATATAGAGTTGTCGCTCAATTATACAAATTTAATATACATCTTAGTAAATTTAGAGATAAATTCTTAAATTTTTATAAAAATTATTGACATCACTTTATGTAGCTGTTATATTTATATTGTATAAATGGATTTAGTATACCCCTAGCTGCGTTGGGACAAATGCAGTAATTCACGGAAGAAAGGAGGGGTTTCGTTATGTCAGCGATTGATTCTGTTTATAACTATTATCTTAGTACATACGGTTCGAATGACGTTTCTCGCTATGATTCTCATAAGAAGAGCGAGCTTAGAAACGTATGGAATAACATTGTCAAAGTCAACAAAGAATCCCCTCTTTATATTCTGAAAGATGATGACAAAGAGTCTGTTCAAAAATTTGTTATAGATGTTAAGGAGAGTGCGCGTTCTCTTAATAATGTTATCTCTTCGCTTACGCCCGACGGTCAGAATATTCAGGAAGCCTTTGAGAAGAAAATAGCTTCTTCTTCAGATCCGGATGTTGTTTCTGCAAAATACATAGGCGATGATGAAGATACCACAGAGCCGTTTACTATCCATGTTAACCAACTTGCAAAGTCACAGATTAACATTGGCAGGTTCCTGGAGCCTGATGCTTCTTCAATACCCGAAGGCGATTATACATTTAATTTAGACTATCTTTCCAATCAATATGAATTCCAGTTCCATGTCGGCGAGGATGAGAGCAATCGTTCCATCCAAAACAGACTTGGCAACTTGATTTCCAATGCAAAGATAGGCTTATCAAGCTCGCTTGTTGAAGATCCCGACGGCACCGCTGCTCTTAAACTTGAGTCAGCGCAGACCGGACTTGCCGAAAATGAAGAAACGATCTTTAGTGTATCTGCAGATAATGCACCTGCCCAGAATTTAATAAATATTCTCGGATTGGATCGCATCTCGCAGCAACCGCAAAATTCGAATTTCTTACTTAACGGGAATGAGAAGAGTTCATATTCGAATTCATTTACAATCAATAAATCTTTCGAGATTACACTTAATGGTGTAAGCCCCGATGAAGCAGCTACGGATATAGGTTTCAAGCCAAGCTTCGATGCAATCGAGGAAAATATAAGTTCACTTATAGATACATATAACAATGCTGTACATAATGCATACGAAAAGAGTTCATCCGAAAGTGCCACAAGAAAGCTTGTAACAGATTTAACCAGCAGCGCTTTTACAGTTAAAAACGATTTAGAGTCTATCGGTCTTATGACTCAAAGCGATGGCACAATACAGGTTGATAAAGGGCTCTTATATGAAGCCATCTCCAAAGAAGATGCTCAAGAGGAATTATATGATGTCCTTTCCAAATTCAGAGACAACCTTAGCGCCAAAGCTGCCGCTGTATCTCTTGATCCAATGCGTTATGTTGACAAGGTCGTTGTAGAATACAAACATCCGGGTCATAATTTTACAACTCCTTATGTCGCATCAGTTTATTCAGGAATGATGCTGGATGACTATTGCTAAGCATCAATTTTAATGAAGTCGCCTCAAGGGCGGCTTCTTTTTTATTTACTTTCAGCTCTATTATGTTATTATCTTATTTAAATAAATGATTTTTAGGCAGACACTGCCAGATTTTGTTCATTTTAAAGAGGTAAAGACATGATTACAATCAGTATATGTATGATAGTTAAAAATGAAGAAGATGTTCTTGAAAGATGTCTTGATAGTTTAGACGGAATTGCTGAAGAATTAATAATTGTAGACACCGGTTCGAGCGATAATACAAAAGCCATTGCAGCTAAATATACCGATCAAATCTATGACTTTAAATGGATTGATGACTTTGCGGCTGCAAGGAATTATTCTTTTTCCAAGGCAACAATGGACTATATCTACTGCCCTGACGCCGATGAAGTCTTAGATGAAGAAAACAGAAAAAAGTTCTTTGCTTTAAAGAAAACTCTGCTCCCCGAAATCGAGATTGTTCAGATGTTTTACGAAGGTCAGCTCAATCACGGAACAGTATACAACTATGACAAAGAGCTGCGCCCCAAACTCTTCAAACGTCTTCGCACATTTAGATGGATCAATCCAATACACGAATCCGTCGATCTAAATCCTTTGGTTTACGACAGTGATATTGTAATTTCTCACAGACCCTTGAGTTTGCACGCAAACAGAGATATAGATATCTTCGAAAAAATGATCAGGCGAGGACAAAGGCTTTCATCTAAGCTTCGTACATTTTACGCAAAAGAACTTCTCTTATACGGAAATGAATCTAATTTTGAAAATGCCATCCCCGTCTATAAAGAGATATGGGAAAGTAGTGAATCTTCCTTAGATGATAAATCCGAAGCTTTAATAATACTTTGTGCATCAGCCCGCCGCACAAATAATATCTCGGATTTTTTCAAATACACTCTTAAAGCCAGCGGATTGAATCTGGAAATTTCCGAAATATATTGCGAGCTGGGCGCCTACTATGAAACTATAGGCGACTACAATGAGGCTCACTTATGGTATTACAATGCAGCATTTACCTCTTCTGCGGAGCTGATTGTCAGCTACAAAGATCACCTGCCTCTAAAGGGGCTCATAAGATGCTGCACAAAATTAGGGCACGAAAATCTGGCCGAAGAATACAATGCAGAACTTAAAAGAAGAGCGAATTAATATACTCGCTCTTCTTTAAATATTTTTATCAATTCTTCAATTCGTTTATCAATTGTATGATTGCATCTGACATTTTGAAGCGCCCTTTGAGCAATTTCATCTCTTTGCTGCTCATGCTTTAGGTAGTAATCTGTTTTATCTAAAAGTTCCAATTCATCTTCATATATCACAATATCTTTATCAGGCGTAAAATACTTTAAAAGCTCTGCTCTAAAATCTGTAAGTAAAAATCCTCCAGATGATATTACGTCCCAAACCCTAAGCGATATTCCGCTTCTTATGTTAGGAATTGTCATATTGATGTTAATATCGCTTTCCATAAACACCACAGGCATCTCAGTAAAATAATCCACTGATCCGTTGGCATTTGCAAGAGGTAAGCAATTTAAATCACTATTTGAAAACACGCTTAATTCAAAGCGTTTTGACAGTGAACTTAAATATCTGCTTCTTTGCACTGCTGCCACTTTAAATCCAAGTACAGTTGTTGAAAATATCAGACCCAGATTCGAAATTGAACCTTTTGATTTCTCTAATTTGAAATATTTATCAAGGTCATATAAGACCTGAGGCGTAAGCATCTTCTCTATGATATTGCCACCGCTAATATTTATCTGTGCCTCTATAACCGCATCAAAATATCCTCTGAGATATTCCGGTAAAGTGCTTTGAATTTTGTCATATGTATTTCTTTCATATAAGCTCCCAACAAAAGATACCGGGTATCTTCCTTTGCTCTTCTGTCCCGAAAACATCTTATCAAGCCTGTTAGGATTTGATGCAAGAGGCAGATAATGAGTCCTGATCCCCATATTATTTAACTCATGGGTAGTTATCATATCAAATACAAATATATGATTACCTTGGTAAAACGCACTTTCATTATACAGACTAATCAGCGGATCATCGCAAGTCCATATGCAGTAATCGACATGACAACAATTGCAAACATCAGCTATAACAGAAAAATAATTTACAGTAAATACGAAGTCATAGCTCCCGCTCTCAAGTTTAGATATAAGCAATTTAGAGAACTCTTCATCTTCGTCATAATTGGATAGTTTGTAGCTAAATACATCTACGCTAAATCCCATCTGCCTAAAGATTGCTATAATATCTTTGTAGTTATACGCTTTCCATTCATAAACAAGTACATTCATAGCTATAATAATAACAAATCCTGTCGATAAACGACACCCTTAAACATACTTCTTTGCAAAACAACCCCCATTGCAAAATGAGGTGACCCCAAAAAGTTAGACTTTTTAAGCGTAGCAGTTTTTGGCTGCTACGCTATTTTTATGCAGCCAAGAGGCTAAGCCTGT
>CAJOPM010000234.1 GCA_905236225.1 uncultured Eubacterium sp. | reverse complement strand
ATTCCTAGTCCTTTAGGGTACTCCGACTGAGTTAAATCAAATTTTAATCTTTTATTTTTTACACTTTGCAATATTGGCACTTCTTTGCCGCATCATATGTCATATAGCCTAGAACCTGAAATGCAAATGGATAACCGTTTGTCATCTTCGCCATCTCTATTACTGACATCATGAGCGTCATACAAAAAACACAAAATCCTAAGATTTTGTGTTTTTTATATTTCATAGAAAACTCCGATTTTATCTTTACCTTTGTCGAAAGCTAATGGCAATCAAAAAATCTTTTTCACCCGGTTGTATTACGTAATCACCATCATACTTCTCAACAATCTGTATTATATTTTTTAAACCATATCCGTGTTCTTTTGATCGATTACTCTTTGTTGTAACAAGCTCTCCATCTCTCTTTCTTATATTACCATCATATGAATTTTTGCACGATAAAATAACAGCTTTTTCCTCACAAACAAATTTCAGCTTTATTATTTTTTTTGTTTCCACTTTTTTACAAGCTTCAATTGCATTATTGAGAATGTTTGAAAGAAGTGTCACTATGTCCTTATCTTCCATAGTCAAAGTACTCATATCGCCTATCTTGCACACGAAAGCTATCCCCAGCGAGAGCGCCTCTGAATATTTTTCATTTATAACAGTATTTACAATGCTGTGATGTGTATCTATCCGGTCAAGATCCTCTCTTACTTTTCCGTTAATTTCTTCCAAATATATTTTCAATTCATCAATGTTATTTCTATTACACAATCCCTGTATAACATTTAGCTGATTTTTATACTCATGCGAAATACTTCTTTGTTTTTCTATGGATTTTGAAAGGGTCTTATAGTGATTTAATTTATTTTGGGTTTCTATAGTATATATCTGTGCATCCCTGATAAACGTTTCCCTAGCGAGAATGTCCCTAAGTATCACAAACATCACAACATTAATAGCCACTAAACCAAACGCAATAATTAAAAACAGTTCTCCCAAACGCTCTGTCATACCGTACTTTTCTTGTGATAACATTGCTACTATCATGCCTATACTAAAAAGCGGAAATACAGACATCTTTATCCAGTCTTTATCTTCTAAAACAGCCACCTCACTTCTATCAAATATAGCTTTTAATATCAACACCAGTAATAGGAGCACAATTTTGTCTAATAATATTATCAATATTCCGGTTTCTTCTAACGCAATCTCGGCTTCTCCATAAACCGTATACTCTATAAATAACGTAATGTAATCCGTGATTATCAATATTCCATAAAATATCACCGTCAAGGTTAATATTTTTTTCCAATTTCCTCGCTTGTATAGCAAAAGAATAAAAAAAGTGGCTAAAATTACGCCAATTTCTTTAATAAAAAAGTACTCCGACAATAAAGTTGACAAGGCAAAATTTATTATGCTTATCAAAAAAAACAGGCTATATGTTCTTTTATCAGGAAGATTTGGCTGTTTTAAAAAGGTATCAAAAAAAACTTTAAGTATAAAAGTTTCAAAAAGTACCGTAATATAACCTTCTAGCATATACATCACTGTCAAAATCCTCCCTCGTAAATCAAATACCTTTCCTTCACCTCACGTATACGCCCCCTCGCAATTGGGATTATTTCACCGGTTACAAGCGTAATTGTATCCCGCTTCATATCACCTATATATTTCATATTAATAAAATAGCTTTGATGCACTCTCAACATACTGTTTTCTGATAATTTCATCGCAAAATCATCCAGTTTTCCGTAAGATGTATATATCCGCTTCTCTCCGCCAACCATAGCGTGCACGATCACTGTGTGAAGTCGGCTTTCGACATATACAATCTGTTCAATATTAAGCTTGCGCCTCCCTTCTTTAAAATCAAACTCATAGCTCTGCTGCCGAACCCCCAATGATGCCAATACGGCTTCTATGCTTTCCTCAATATTTAAAAATAATGTCTCCGGTTCTTTAAGAATATATCTGGTTGCTTCTACTTTGTATCCCTCTAAAGTATAATCTATGAACGCCGTGACGAAAATTATATATAAATCTTTGCTCCATTGTCTCAATTTTTTTGCAACCTCTATTCCATTCATCCCCTCCATGTCAATATCCAAAAAAACAATTTGATACATACTAAGGCCCGCAGCCAATTTCACTAAATTTTCACCCGAAGAAAAGACTTCTATAGAATACTCATAGTTTCGAGCCGTCAGACATTCTCCTACAATTTTTTTAATATTTTCTCTATAATATTCTTCATCATCACATATAGCTATTTTCAACATTCGTCTCATCCTATCCATTCGTTATTTCTCTTTATTTTAACGGATAGGATTTTTATCAGCAACCGTTGGTAATGAAGACACTATTATATCTGCTTTTCTTGACCTAGTACTTTTGAAAGTAAAAGCAACACTGCACATGCTATTACTCCCATCATCGCATATATAACTATTCCTTGCGCTATCTGCAGCCACTCTAAAAACAATATGGACAGTATTTCTAACAGCAGTATTGTTAACGCCGATTTTTTGGAACTTGATAATTCCTGCTCTGACATATTCATATTTGGATGATTTACAGTTCTTATAATCGCTATAATAATTGCTGACAAAAGAAATAATGTCCAAGCGAGCACATTATGCTTACTTAAGAATCCGCTTAAATATATAACTGCAGCCAATATAAGAATAGAGCCTACATAACACTGAAAAAAAGTTGCCATATGGAATCCTGAGGTTCTTTTCCTTAATGCAAAGAAAAATACGCAAAAAACACATGTGCCCGGGAATTCTCTAAAGAAAGCTCCAACTACCAAAAGACTTCCTATAGTTATGGCAGATTCTATTATGCAAAGTATTGTGTATGCATATTCCTCTCTCTCTTCAATGCCAATAAGACTATTTTTTATAAATGCATTAACTATTTTGTCTGTAATTTTTTCTGTCATAATTTCACCTTTAAATTTATCGTTTATAGCGCCTACACAGCTACCGCAATTTCCTCATCTGCAGTTATTCTTTTCTTTGCAGCACATTGCATTATCTTGAACAAACCTATTTTTTTATCCATTTTTTGTCTCCTCTTCTATATGTTTTACGGAAGTGCACTCCATGTGAGTAAATATATCAAAAACTATTCATTTTTCAATGTTGTTTGCAGAAAATGTCATTTTTTGACAGATTTTGTTTTCCCCTTTTCTGCACATCAAAAAGGCAGGGGTTTTATTCAATGTCATTAAGTTAAGGAAGATCTATTAGTCGGCTCTTTTCTTATGCTCTATAGATACAAAAATTCGATAACGGTTTGCTAATTTTGTGACATAAAAATAATGCTCCCAACCGTAAAAGTTGAGAGCATTTGTGATTCTAAATTATTCAACCCGCTATTTCTTTTAATCCTAATCCATATTCATGAAAATCTGGCTGTTCCATAACAAACTTGACAACATCAGACGACGTAGGATTTGGTGCT
>CAJOPM010000233.1 GCA_905236225.1 uncultured Eubacterium sp. | reverse complement strand
TGTAAGACATTGAGTTACGTCATATCGTAGCCAACGCAGTAGTGGTTGAAGCAGGAAGCTCGGCTACTTGTAACCGAGTAGTTCACATATATTCCCATAATAACCTCTCTAATGTAACTCTTTTCTATGTCTCATATATTCAAATGGTATATCATTTTCCCCTCAAAAACAAGACTTCTCATAATCATTTGAAATCCTTAAAAACAAAGCAGCAGGCTAATTGCCCAATGTCATTAATACCACATTGTTCTTAGTGCCTGCCGCATTATTATTTTATCGAAGAAGGACATGTACATCTTAGGCAAAGTACTAATGAGAACCGTCCCCATTAGGAGCTCCCATTAGGAGCTTATGACAGTTTTTAAATGTCTCAAATATAGTATCTCTACAACAAATCCAAAGATACTCGCCAGTATACTTGTCATTGTCACCATTCCCAATTCTTTCGCAGGCATACACATTGCCCAAAAGTTGAAAACGACATTTAATCCCATCATGGCTATCATTACTATTTGTCGTTTCTTTGCAGTTTCTTTTTTCTGATTTGTTATTATTTTATTTATCTTTACAACAACAAATATTACAGAAAAATACACTATTATTGATATACTTTTCAAAATCGCCGCCGCATATGTATTTGTTCCTAATGTGATAACAGATGCAACAATGTCTAACATTAGTGCTGCAATCGCTAGCATAAATGCTTTTTTATATATTGATTCTTCTTTATACAGAATATATATTCCTCTTATATTCATTACCAAACCATACAACCCTATCAAAATAGCCGGCCAAATCAATATACTGATTGCTATCGAAAGCCCCAGGTCTTTAAAAGTTGCCTCTTCAATATTAGTATTTATAAACGGAGTAAATACGGCCGATATTGCAATAAATACTATAGCTATAATCTTTAGAATTTGAGCAATATATATCTTTCTTATTCCTGTTTTCATTTCATTTTTCATACTCTATGCACCTACTTTCTGACCGTATATGACATATCACCGGAAGAAAAAAGTAAAATACTTAGTCCGTTATTATTTTTTCCTTGATAAAATCCGCTTTTCATAGAATTATATTTACCAAACACTTTTCCTAATGCTGTTATTAAAGCTATCGCTGTGCCAACTTTTGTATCGCAGGCCTTTGCCAAATCAATTATTATAGCTTCTGCCATATCGACAAATTTATCATATTTTGTATATTGATCAGCTCTATTATAAAGCTTTTTACACTGATTCTTAGTTAGCCCCCCCTTATATACTATATTCGAAACCGTCGGATCTGCAATAACAGGAAAAGCTGTATTTTCATCAAACTCTACAACTTGCATAAGTACATTCTCTTCTATTTCAAAATGCGTCTCTACCTCATCTCCATTTGCATCCACTGCCCACGGAGCTCCAATAAGACCTATTATATCATTATTGCCATCCACAATAAATACCGATCCACTACTTTCCGCTATAGAGTCATATTTGTCAGATGATACCAATTTGCTTCCTTGGTCCAAATCAAATTCATATGAATAACTGTGTGATGCATCAGCATTATCTATTGATATCAGACTTCTAACATAACCGGCTTCATATGTCTGCATGCTTATCTGCGCATTTTCATCTCCATAATAAACAATAGTTCCGTTTGATGTTTGCCTCCCTTCATTATCTGCCGCCTCAGATGGTAGTAAAAACGATATTTTGTCCTTGCCATTATCAAGTGTAACCAAATCATCTCCCCTTACCGGCAATGTTATATCTATTTCAGATTCTGTATAATAATATGCTTCATTTGTTACACTGGCCCCCGTTGATATTTCTTCATTACCTGTTATATTTTCTACATTTGATGCAACCTGATTTACTTCAGCTTTGATAGTGTTATCACTGGCACTGACCAGGCTGGTGCCCATAACATTAAATGCAACCGCTCCTATTAATATAGTTGATAAAATTTTTCTCACGATATTTATCTCCTTTTTCTTGTTGTTTTTTCAAGTGATCACTTTTACATTAACTACTATACAATAAAAAAGGGCTCTGAAATCTTACAAATTCTTACAATTTCTTGCGCATTTTTATTTTCTCCCTTTTAAGAGTTAAGGCTGATACTTGATTGTATCAGCCCGTTATACTAAAATGATCACCATATTACAGAATAGCTGACAGATGATCCCGTATGTGTAACCTC
>CAJOPM010000232.1 GCA_905236225.1 uncultured Eubacterium sp. | reverse complement strand
TGATGCGCTTAAGATTTGCATATGAAATATGTCAGCTAAAGCTGACGCAAAGAAAGCGCCAAGTCTCGCGAGCGAGACTTGAAAATTTTTAGGTGTCTTGTAAAACGTTAATCAATGCCAACCGCTCGTTTTGCAAGTCTGTCAGCCTCTTCATTCCCCGGAATATCAGAATGTCCTTTTACATGGATAAAATCAATATCTATATCCGCTTCTTCTATAAATCTTTTATAATTTTGCGTAAGCGGCTTGTTTGCCTTCCATCCCATCGGACCTTGAATCGTCCACTTTTTTATTCCTTCATAATCATAATATAGCGTCAGCTTCTTTATGCCAAGCTCCATTGCTTTTTTTACCGCCGCCATTGCTCCTAAAACTTCTCCGGCAACGTTTCTGCTACCGGCTATATCAGCGTCATTTCCGCTACCCGTAAGCTCATATCTGCATCCGTCATGAACCAAAAAACCACCGTAGCCATAGACCATCGTCTTAGGATTATATGAACCATCGGTAAATGCATATGTGTTTGGAAACTCTTTTTTTCTTACCTTTGTATCATTTTGGATTTCATTAGACTCATCTTTTAGAGCTTCATTAAGAGCCCTCTTTGCTTCCTCTAAGGTATAAAATCCGTAAAAATTAGTCTTTTTGGATGTTTTTTTTACCTGCTCACAGGATGCATATCCTTGATAAATACCATCTTCAAGATGATTCATATCTATATAAAACTGTTTTTTTGCAGCCATTAAATTTAATATATCCTCCGAAAACTATTCTTCAGGTGACCACGACTTTTGCACCTCATCGATCTGCAGAAAACCATCTGCCATAGCGGCTATCTGGTATTTGTCTTCATATACGATTTCTCCGGGTGTATTGGTATATACAACATAATATGGATGATTATATCTTTCCAAAAGCCATAATGCAGGTCTTATCATCTTCATCATTTCATCGGAGTTATCTGTTTTAAACCAACAAACTACCGGTTCTTGATTCTTACACTGCGGAGGCCATGGAAGGTTATGAGCAAACCAGTCATCTATCTCTTTAAAAAGATCCTTATCTTCTTCATCCATTGTGTCATTTTGAATAAGCTGCCAACACATACTGAATACGCCTTTTGCATGCATAGTATTTTTTGCAAGTTCTTTTCCCTGTATTCTTACGTATTTAAATTCCATTGCCATAACAACTACTCCTAATATTTGATTTACTATTGTATTATACCTGCTTGAACTTATTGACTTCGTCCGAAAGTTGAATGGAAATATCCTGATTAGCCTGTGCTATTGTTTCGGCAGAATTAGTGCTTTCCCTTTCAGTAGTCATCTCTATAAGTGCAGTTTTTGCATCTTCAGCGGGTGTTTTCACCTCTTTTAGTCCGCCCACCAACTCAGATACACTCTCATATTGTTCTTGTTCGGCTGCATCCTGAATAGCATTGCACGCATAATTTCTATAATAATATTATACTAAACTATTTAGTTTGTGCGTAATTATTTTTTTGGTATAATGTTTTTATGAAATTACCTGTTGAATTTTCGGATAAAATGAAAAAATTACTTGCCGACGATTATGCTGATTTTGAAGCTTCATATTCTTCGGCTGCTTATAAATCTTTACGTATTAATCCTCTTAAGATGATACCGTCTTTGTATGATGAGACCTTATCTAAGCTTGATGGCATACTTGAAAATGTTCCGTGGTGCGCTGATGGATACTACTATGATGAAGACTTATTTATGGCAGGCAAACATATTCTCCACGAGGCAGGTGCTTATTATATTCAAGAAGCTTCTGCCATGTCCAGCGCAGAGTATATAGGAGCAAAGAGCAACGAATACATATTGGATTTATGTGCCGCTCCCGGCGGCAAAGCCACACAGATTGCCTCTAAAATGATGGGACAAGGTGTGCTTATCGCCAACGAGCCCGTACCTTCACGCGCCAAAACTCTTTCTTCTAACATTGAGCGAATGGGAATTATCAATGCCTACGTTTTAAATGAAACGCCAGCGCATCTGTCAGAAAAATTTCACGAGTTTTTTGACAGAATAATGGTAGATGCTCCCTGCTCAGGAGAAGGTATGTTCAGAAAGAATTATGAGGCAACCTTGCAATGGTCCAATGACAATGTGCAAATGTGCGCCAAAAGACAAGATGAAATATTAGACGAGGCTGCCAAAATGCTTCTGCCAGGAGGTACAATTTTATACTCTACATGTACTTTTTCACCGGAAGAAGACGAGGGCAGCGTCACTAGATTTCTTAATCGTCACCCTGATTTTTACATAGAACACACTGACCTTTATCCCGGAATGA
>CAJOPM010000231.1 GCA_905236225.1 uncultured Eubacterium sp. | reverse complement strand
TTTTGATGCGCACGGATTCGGACAGGAATTTGTCTGCTGAAGCAGACCCGAATCCGGCGCGCAAGACTCGCGAGCGAGTCTTGACATCAGCCCCAAAAAACTTTGACTCTTAGCAAAGCGAAAGAGAGTGGATAACAAGATAGACAAAGAAGTCCTGCCAATTGGCAGGACTTCTTAATTAATCTTTTTTTCGCATACTGTAACAATATCGCCTAATTCAATTCTGGTATTTCCTCTTGGAATTAAAGCTTTTGAGTGCCTCATAATTGAAACAATAATGGTATTATCTCCAATGGCTAAATCCTTAACCAGTTGTCCATTCCACATATGATTTTCTGATATAAATGAATCTTTGACAATAATGCCAATATCATCTTGAAATTCAATTGCACCAAGAACAACTCTGTCATTTTCATTTATAACAATATTTCCGTTAGGAATTATTACTTTATTATCCCGTACAATGACTACAATTATTAACTCTGTAGGCAAGGGAATATCACGAATTTTTTTATTTTCCCACGGATGTCCTGATTCAATTGTAAGATTTATAAATGTTATATCTTTTTTTTCTGCGGTCTCGGAAATAGTCTTCATTTTTGTGTATTGTTCCACAAAACCCGCAGATATGATACCTGTAGGAATAGCGACTAAACCGACGCCTAAAAAAGCAATTATTATAGCCAGAATCTGTCCGGGAATAGTAATAGGGAAAATATCACCATATCCTATCGTAAATACTGTCGAAACAGACCACCATATACCTGAAAAAGCATCTTTAAATACGTCGGGTTGCGCATTATGTTCAAAATTGTACATAAATAAAGAAGAAGATAAAATCATAATTAATATCAAACAAACTGATGATAACAACTGATTTTTCTTTTCTTTAAGGACAGAAAACATTACATTGAAAGCATCATATTGCGCATTAACCCTAAATAGACGAAATACTCTGATTACTCTAAGCATTCTTAAAGCTACAAAACCGGATGGTAAGAAAAATAGCACCGCTGGCAGTATTGACAGCAAGTCAATTATGCCAAAGAAAGAGAAAATAAATTTAAGTTTTGACTTGAATTTGCCGTTTATATTAGGATAAAGCAAATCTGCAGTCCATATTCTTAAAATATACTCAATCATAAATATTAAAACAGTAATCTGTTCAATAATTTTAATAACTGAATCATTTGGAAAATGATCAATAAAAGTCTCTAAAACTAAAAATATCAAGTTAATGAATATTGCAAGCACCAAAATATAATCACAAATTCTGCTTGCGGCATCATTACGGTTTCCGATTTGTATTAGCTCAAATATTCTTTTTTTTATATGAGAGGCATTCTCTTTCACACTTTTTCACCATTCTTGTAACGACGAATAAGACTTTCAAGTTTTTCATATGGATTAAGTAGATCGCTTATTGAGCTGTTGTGGTTTAGCGTATCAATTAGATAAGCGATATATTTGCTCATATCACAACTAATATAATAATCTCTTGAAAGTAACTCTTCAGTTTGATAACACAGATTAGTAGTAACAACCTTATGGAGAATACCATCTGAAACGGCTTTATCAAATGCTTCCATTCCACTTGTAAAAAGGCCAAACGTGGCAACTGCAAATATGCGGTTTGCTTTACGTCTTTTAAGTTCGGCAGCAACTTCAAGCATACTTTCACCGGAAGATATCATATCATCAACAATTATGATATCTTTGCCTTCTACGGAAGTTCCTAAGAATTCATGCGCAACAATAGGATTACGACCATCAACAATACGACTATAATCACGTCTCTTATAGAACATACCCATATCGATACCCAATATACTGGCAAGATAAACTGCACGGTTAGTACCGCCTTCATCAGGGCTGACAATCATCATATGCTCGTTGTCAATTTTAAGATCGGGGACATTTCGTAAAATACCTTTAACAAATTGGTAAGCAGGCTGAACAGTTTCAAAACCGTTTAATGGTATAGCATTTTGAACCCTTGGATCATGAGCATCAAAAGTAATTATGTTATCAACACCCATGCTGGTAAGCTCTTGAAGCATAACAGCACAGTCTAATGATTCTCTTGCCGAACGTCTATGCTGACGCCCTTCATAAAGGAAGGGCATTATTACTGTGATTCTGCTTGCTTTGCCGGCAGCAGCAGCAATAACTCTTTTTAAATCCTGATAATGATCATCAGGAGACATACGATTTTCCTGTCCGCAAAGTTTGTATGTTAAACTATAATTTGTGACATCTACTAGAAGATATAAATCATATCCTCTAACAGAATCATTAATAACACATTTTGCTTCGCCTGAACCAAAACGTGGAGTATCTACATCTAAGATATAAGTATCTTTGCGGTAATCCTTAAATGCGATAGAGTTTTGATGTGCGTTTTCTCTTGTTGCTCTCCACTTAACAAGATAGTAGTCTATCTTATCACCGATATCAGTACAGCTTTTAAGTGGAACTACTCCAAGATAGCCCTTTGGTATAGTTTCAAGTTTTCTTTCGTCGCTCATTTATGAGTTCCTCCTATAAATAATATATATAATAAAAATTAAGCAAAATCCACGGCAAGAAGCTGTGGTTACCTTATTTTACTAGTGAGTTAACATTGTACGCTTTTTTAGTCTGATATCCCTACCACAGAGTTTTAACATCTCATATGAGTTTGTAAGACGGGATAAAATACGCTCCGTATAGGCGTCTTGAAGTTGTTTTAAATCAAAATTAGTAGAAATAATTGTTGATTTTTTTCGAAGTATACGTTCGTTAATACACAAAAAAAGCTGAGATACGGTAAATTGATTTCGTATCTCTGTTCCAAGATCATCTATAATTAGCAAATCACAATTTAGTATATCATCATTTTGGCTTTTAGCATCAGTATCTTTTTGAAAAATATTTTTTGAAAATACGTCAAAAAGAGAGAATGCAGTAAAATATATTACAGAATAACCTCTGTTTAAAATTTCGCAAGCTATGCAATTAGATAAAAATGTTTTTCCTACACCCGTATTACCATAGAATAATATATTTGCAAAATCATCATTGAAATGATCGATAAATCGCATAGCGCTTTGATGTGCTTTGAGCGCTGATTCGTAAGGGGTCATTCCCGTAGCCTGATCTTTAGGTTCTTTATCATAATATCTAAAATCAAATTTTGTGAAATTCTCGCTTTTAAGTATTTCGCTAATATTAGATTGTTTATAAGTATAGTCAAGTAATGCTTGTTTTAAGCAGTGACATTTCTCATTGCCTATATAACCGGTATCCTTACAGTCAGGGCAGTAGTATTTTACATCTAAGTAATCTGAATTGATACCTTCTGATAGAAAGATTTGATCTCGTTCTTTTTCCAATTTACTAACAGTATTTTCGAAAATCAAATCCGCATTATTAATACCGTTAATCGTATCACTAACTTTTTTTACTGCGGCAGAAGCGATTTCGTTTTCAATTTCAAGAAGCCTGGGATATTTCGAGTATAAAAGCATTTTGCTTTGCTCGGCTTGTTTTAGGCTAAAATCCCGCCGCATTTCATATTGGCGCATTATAGCCAAATATTGGCTTTCATTAAGCGACATAAAATGAATTCTCCTTAATCATTATGTGGTCGTGTGCCAACTAGTTGTTTTTCAAGTTGTGCATAATCATAGCTTCTTTGATTAAAATCAGATGTTTGCCGCATATTTCTGGAAGCTGATAATGCAGATTTGTTTTTTTGTTGATAACAATTATCAAGTGTAGTCAATTCACTTAATGAAGTGATTTTATTTTCTTTCCAATTTTGAAGTATCTTATCTGTGTATTCAAAACTAGGCTGATGAATTGTTCGCATGGTTCTGTTACATGCTTCAATAATAAGTTCGGGTGAAAACCCATAGTTGCGATTCCATTTGTCAACAAACCCTTTTTCTGAATCAACCAAATCACGTCCTCTTATACCGAATGCTTTAATTACAGCATTATGACTCTTTTGGTGATTGCGATTTTGAGCCTTGGCATCAGCAACATTTTTGATACCTTTTTGAGACCAAGCTATACCTGTTTTTTCAATATAACGTATACTAGTATGACCTTTTGACACACAATATTCTATTAGATATTCTTCAAGCTCCGTAGAAAAATGCAACCCATCATAGAGGTAAAGTAAAGTCTGGCAATCACTGGCGGAAAGCGTGCGCCTAAGATATGTCTCTGCAATATAGAAAAGCTCTGAGACTTTTTCATCTCTTTTAAAATTGCTGATTTCATCAGCTGAATAATCACGACGCATAGTATCTGCTTTAATAATATTACCGCTGGTAGCCATCGGTGGGATATATTCCGGTATAGATGCCTTGCTTGTAGCAAAAACATCTGTGTTACTCTTGCCCGGAGATAGAAAACAAATTCCTGAAAGCTCATTTGAAGAATCATATTCAAGACCGAGAAGCCCCATTTTTTCCCAATAACGTAGAGCACGACGAATATCTTTCTCGGTATGATTCAAAACGTCTGCCATATAAGATATTGATAATTTACGTACCGGAGCATGCAAACATCTAAGTAGATATAAATAGACCTTAACAAACTCACCATTTGCATCTGCGATATAATCATCAATAAAAAAATCAGGCACATTCGTATATGTAATGTTTTTTTCTGAATGAATTGTAATGCTTGACATGATACTCCCTTAACCCATCCTTCAATATTTATGCGTAGTATAGCATAGCATTTTGAATTTGAGAAGTGTGCTTGACGGGGGGATAGCACTATCTTAAATGGTGGTAAAAACGTGGATAAAATATTTAATAATTTACATAAAAAATGTTTAACGTTTTTTTTTCAATAGTTTCACAATTTGAATTTAAATATGTTTATTATAAAAATAATCCACAGGCAAAATAACAACCTGTGGATTATTTTTAGTGGATAATGTGGATAACTATTGACCCAATAGATGTTCACCTACTAAATTCACGTTTCCGGCTCCCATAGTTATCACCAAGTCATTGTTAATACAATTTTTTAATAAAAAATTTTCTATCTCATCAAAGGTGGAAAAGTAATATGATTCCTTCCCTAAAGCTTTTAATTTGTCACATAATAATGATGAACTCATACCAAGATTATCAACTTCGCGAGCAGCATATATTTCGGCAAAAACCACAACATCAGCAAGGCTTAGTGCATCAATGAAATCATCGAATAAAGCCTTTGTTCTCGTGTAGGTATGTGGCTGAAAAACACATATAATGCGGTTAGCCTTTATGGTTTTTGCTGTATTAAGTGTTGCTTTAATTTCAGTGGGATGATGTGCGTAATCATCAATTATAGTGATATCATTTAGTTTTCCTTTGAATTCGAAACGACGTTTGGTTCCGCCAAAAGCTAAAAGCGCGTTTTTTATTATGTCAAAATCGATATTCATATCAAGACAAACAGCGCATGCTGCAAGAGAATTCTCGACATTATGTTTGCCTGGGACACCTAAAGTAATGCCACCTAAAGAATTTCCTTTAAAAACTACGTTAAATGTTGCAATACCATCACTATTATATGTGATATTTTCAGCATACAGATCATTGTTTTCATTTAATCCGTAAGTAATTATCTTTGCATCCGTTTTAGTGATTTCATCAATATTTAATATTGCACCGTTAATTATTATAGTGCCGTAATTTTTGGTATTAGATGCAAATTGTGAAAATGAATTGCGTATATCATTAATATCTTTAAAAAAGTCAAGATGATCTTCTTCTATATTAAGGATAATATTATATTTTGGATATAAACTTAAAAAGCTATTAGTGTATTCACAAGCTTCTGTTATAAATACGTCAGAATTACCAACTCTTATGTTGCCACCAATAGAATCGAGAATGCCTCCGACAGAAATAGTGGGGTCAAGGCTTGCCGCTAACAATATTTGAGAAATCATAGAAGTAGTTGTTGTTTTTCCATGAGTACCGCTAACAGCTATGGAGTTGTTATAGTTGTCCATTATATAACCCAGCAAATCAGCTCTGGTAATCATTAAAATTCCAGCTTCCTTACAAGCCAAGAATTCTTCGTTATCAGGATGAATAGCAGCAGTATATACAACCAAATCAATATCCGGTGTAATATTTTCCTTATGTTGTCCTATAAATATCTTAATTCCTAAACTCTTTAGATGTTGTATAGTATCTGAGTTTGAAATATCTGAGCCTGATATAACATAATTAGAACCATTCAAGATTTCGGCAAGTCCACTCATTGAGATACCACCGATTCCAATAAAATGAATATGTTTTATTATGGTAAAATCAATCTTATTCATAAATTAAATCCTTCTTTCTCAATAATCTGATAAATTATAACACATATAAATAAGAAGAAAAGCGTTTTTTTAAGGAAAATATTGCATTTATATAAAATTTATGATATTATCTGATTCTGTGAAACGAATTAAGAGATGGTCCTCTGTTACGTTATGTATTACGAACATCGAATTTATTAGGAGGTCACAAGATGAATACACAGGAAATTATTAGAAACATCGAGAAAGAACAGCTCAAAGAAGATGCTCCATCATTTAACGTTGGAGATACTGTAAGAGTTCACAACCTTATTAAAGAAGGTAATAGAGAAAGAGTACAGGTCTTTGAAGGAATTGTTCTCAAGAAACAAGGCGGAAGCAGCCGTGAGACATTTACGGTTCGTAAGATTTCAGGTGGAATTGGTGTTGAGAAAACATGGCCACTTCATTCACCTTTTGTAGAAAAAGTTGAAATAGTTCGTCGTGGTAAAGCCAGACGTGCTAAGCTTAATTATTTACGTGAGCGCGTAGGTAAGAAAGCTAAGGTAAAGGAAAAGAAATAATTTACTTATGCTTTGTGACTTCCGAGACATTTATGTTTCGGAAGTTTTTCATTTATGTTTCGGAAGTTTTTTCT
>CAJOPM010000230.1 GCA_905236225.1 uncultured Eubacterium sp. | reverse complement strand
TTATCATGAGCCATATATCTGTCAAGGCTGCGAAGCACCGCTGCGCGGCTACGGCCTTGACAGATATATGACTCATGAGGACTGTTTAACAAGCGGATATGAACTAAGGGTGTCCGACATGCGGACCACCCATCACAACCCTTTTGTTTTCCTGATTATTGAGTGTAACAGAACTGTAATACTTACTATGATATTATATGCAAAATAAAATTAAGTAGTTTGGAGGTGTACGCACTATGAGGAAATATCTGATTTTCCCGATTATAATTCCAATAATATTTGTAATGATGCTGTTTATGCTCTCTACAAATGTTTCAGCTAATACGAATATTGATTCATCTCACAGTAAAATGGATTATAAGGTTGTGTGCGCTGATAATGAGCAGGAAGCCTGTGACATGCTTGAGGATATGGGATATACCCCTATAGATGTAAATGTTGCCGAATCTGATAAAAGAGTTACTGACGAAGTCGTAATGGTAGGATATAAAGAAGTGTCGGAAAGTGAGAGAGACCGGGAATTGACTGAGGTCGGAAGTGTATTTGGAAAGTCGCAGATTATAATGATATGCGGAGCAGGAGTAATAGTAGGAATTATTATAGGAATGGTATCAATGAAGTTTAAGAGATTTGATAAGGAGATAGAGGATGAAGAATAAGATACTTTCGATTATTCTTACAATATATTTAGGCGTATTATCGGTATCGACAGGAGCAGTTAGTGCTTTGGCAAGTGATGGAGGCAACTATATTACGGATTTGCAGATTATGAGCGGAGCAGATGCTGTGCAAAAGCTCGAAGAAGCCGGATATACTCCTATTGAGCAGAGTCTTAATCCGGTGAATGCCTCAGATGAATCATCGTTTGTCTATTTGGGATACAAGATGGGTTCATCTTCCGCAGCTATAACTGATATCAAAGTAGGCACAGGTGGTAGGGTTAATGCAGACGGAATAAATTATGACAAAGTAAGTGATATCTCACTTAATCAGGGAGCCGGCGGTCAGAGCATTTATTTGTATATAAGTCATGACAAAAGCGCAGGGGATCAGATAAGAGGTATTGAGCTTCAGACAGTAAAAAGTGCAGACGGATTTGAATCGGGGGATAAGTTCTTTGGCTCGGACGGCTCTGAAATCGTAAGAGATGAGAAGGGGCAAATAGCCGACCTTGACGAAGGAATATCCGATTCAAAGATATATCTTAAGATGTACAAAGGGAATATCTACAGACCTTATATTGACGAAGTCGTTGCAGTAAAGGCATCCAGCGAAGAGCAGGCGATGGAAAAAATTGCATCATATGGATGTACTTATTATCTGGGTTATTCAATAGAAGGTGATGGAGCTGACGTATATTTGGGATATACAAGAACCGACGATGAAGAAAAGGCGCTAAGAGCTCTTATTGGAATCCCGGGCAAGGATGATGAGATAGATTTTAAGGATACAACCTATCAAAAAGTTACAGGAGATGGTAATAAGGCGCTGGATGGATATTCGTTTTATGCCACAAAGGATGAGACAGCAGGAGAGCCCATCATGGATCTGGTAGCATATGGATACGGACCGGAGGATACGGACCGGGAGTTGCAAGAAGATGATGAGAAAAACACCATAGATACAGAAGAAGAACAGGAAAAGACACAAGAAGAAAGTGATGGAAACGCAGATGAGCCTGTCGTATCAGATGATGAAGCCATAGATGAGGAAGAAACATCGCAAGAAAATGTGCAGAATGAAGAATCTACAGAAGTGGAAAGTAAATCTGAGCTTACAGACAACTCAAAAAACAGCGCCGCAGATGAGAAAATGCAAATAGAATCAGACAGCAAAACATCAGCAGAAGATGCAGCAAAGACCGAGACAAATGAAGAGCTGCAAGAAGATGATGCTGATATGACAGAAGATACAACACAAGACGCTGCAGAAGATGATAAAAATACGCAAGAAGATACCGGTGCTATAGATAATGAATCCGGTGATGATGAGGCAGTATCAGATGATGAGAGTATTACGCAGGATGACACTTTGCAAGATGAAGAAGTAATAGAAGATGAGCAAATTACATATGCTTCCGGCATAAGAGTGTACAAAGAGATATATATGGGAGATTACATATCGCAGTATTATCTTAGGGGTGGAGCTAAAGGCGCATTAAGATATCTATATGATGAGAGCGAATATAAATCGGCGCTCGTAAGCCAAAGCGTATTATGGATTTCAAATATTTACTGCAGCAACAAAGATGGAAAGCAGTTTATCAATAATGTTGGATATGTAACGAAATCAGGAAAAGATAGTACAGGTCCTTTTGATACGATATACTCTTTAGATAAGAAGAGTGCGAATACAACTGCTACAGCTATTAATAAAGATTCATCAAACAGGGGAGTGGCATTAATTGTATTAATAGTCAGTGTGGTGGTTTTAGGTGGCTTTGCAATAAAAAGAAAAGCAGGCAAGTAGGAGGAGAGTTATGAAAAAGGTTTTAAATAAAGCAACAGCAATACTTGTTATGGCAGTCGTTGCATGGAATACAATTGTATGTGGGGGAGGAGACAAAAGTGCAATATTAAAGGCCCACGCTGCAGAAAATTTGTATGTAAGTGAAATAAAGATAAGCTATGCATCAACCAAGGATGATGCACAAAAAGAACTCGGCGACGAGTATACTATTCTTGATAAAGATTTCAATGATGGCATGAAGTCTCATGCATGGATCGGATATTCTACGACCGATGATCCCGATATGGCAATAACCGATATCAAGGTTATGAATATGAACGGAGGCTTTAATTACTCCGATTAC
>CAJOPM010000229.1 GCA_905236225.1 uncultured Eubacterium sp. | reverse complement strand
TTTTGATGCGCAGGGATTTGCATATGAAATATGTCAGCTAAAGCTGACGCAAATCCCGCGCCAAGTCTCGCGAGCGAGACTTGAATTTTCAGGAAAGGGCAGATTATGGGCAATGATAACAAGGATAAACCTATAGAAATTCAAATAAAAAACAGAGATACTATCATTATAAGAACCAGTATTTTAGGAATAGTGGCAAATGTTTTTCTAGCCGGATTTAAGGCACTTGTAGGGGGTTTATCCGGTTCTATTGCTATAGTGCTTGATGCCGTTAATAACCTCTCGGATGCATTATCATCTGTAATTACCATTATCGGAACCAAGCTTGCAAACAGACTTCCCGATAAAAAACATCCGCTAGGGCACGGAAGAACTGAGTATCTTAGCGCCATGATAGTAGCCGCTATAGTACTGTATGCCGGTGGCACTTCCATTCTTGAATCCATCAAAAAAATAATTACACCTCAGCAGGCCGACTATTCTGCTGTTACACTGATTATAATATCCGTTGCAATAGTTGTTAAAATTATTCTCGGCCGTTTTGTTAAAAAACGCGGAGAAAAAGTCAATTCAGGCGCTCTTATTGCTTCCGGTGCCGATGCAACATTTGACGCTATATTATCAGCATCTGTTTTAGCTTCTGCAATTATTTATATCACTACCGGAATTTCGCTTGAAGCATGGGTTGGCGTGATAATATCAGTTGTAATAATCAAATCGGGTATTGAGATGATGATAGAGACCCTCGATGATATTATCGGACACAGACCGGATGCCGAACTTACCAAAAGAATCAAAAAACTCCTTTGTGAAGAACCACAGGTAAGAGGCGCATATGATCTTATAATCAGCGACTATGGCCCCGGCAAGCTATATGCCACTGTACATTTAGAGCTTCCTGATGTTATGAGCGTTGAAGAAGTCGATATCCTAACCAGAAAGCTTCAAACTAAGATTTATAAAGAAAGTGGCATCGTATTAATTGGCGTCGGCGTATACTCATACAATACAAAGAATCCCGTAGCAGGTAAAATGCGAGACGATATATCAAAACTTGTCAGGAAATATGACTGGCTAATACAAATTCATGGTTTCTTTGTTGATGAAGAGGCAAAAACCATAAGATTCGATGCAGTCCTTGGATTTGATATTTCATCAAAAGAAGCAATAAAAATAATTACCGATGAGGTAAATGCTATGTATCCTGACTATAAAGCTATTGTAGTTCCGGACGTTGATGTATCCGACTGAGTTACACTACTTTAATCCTTATCCTGGCGGTTTTTGTTGCTGCCTTATAATTGGTATTTCCTAAAGCTTTAACCTTAACGCTTAAAGTATATGTTCCTTTTTTAAGGCCTTTCTTAATTGTCAGCTTTCCTGTGTTTTTATTTATTAAAATCTTTTTATTACCCTTTGATTTTGTAAATGTAACTTCTCCCTTTGCATTTTTTACAGAAATTGCCTTTCCTCTTGCAATTTTTATATTCTTTTTCTTAAGCTTTGCATACTTAACCGTAACGCTTTTTCCCGATACCTTTAAAGTATTGGCCTTCTTTTCGGTCACATCTGAAGTATCATCTGTTTGCGTTGCTCCTTCGGGCACAACATTTGTTTCCGTAAGGTTTGATGGGAGCGTATCGCCGCTCTTATACGTATTGCCTCCTACTGTAAGCATATAATCTCCTAAATAAACAGATCCGCTTCCTTCAATGCTCGATACGGTAGTGTCTGCGCTAAGAGCAAAAGTACTTTGCGATTCCACATTTACCGAAACACTTCCCAGCGAGGTCGATACTGATGTATTATTCTTATCATTTGTAATATCTCCACTCGTTGTTCCATAAAATACGGATCCGCCTTTAAGATTAAGAGCAAGGGAAGAATCGCTTCCGACAAGCATTTTGCCTTCAAGATACTGATCTGTTGCATTAACCGTAGCGCTTTGACCGGATGTATCCCACCCGTCATCACATACTGAAAGCAATACATCATCTTCATCATTATTAATAATATTTACGCCTTCAAGATTTACCTTGCCATCTGTATTGGTAATGTGGAATACATCTCCATTGTTGCTGGTAAGTGTACCATTTGTCATATTAAATAATGATGTTCCATCAGATGCATCTCCTGACATAGACTGATAAATCATGACAGTATTGTAGAACTGTGCATTTCCGTTAAGATTAGTATTATTACCGGTAAGATCGGTATTGCTAAGTTCTATTGAACCTGCTCCCTCTATCACAGCTCCCTCTGATTTGTTTGATGTAACGGACGCATCTGTTATATCAACATCTGTAACAGAGTAAATTGCAGGTGAGCCTGTGCCGTTGGAAGTATAGCTTCCTCCGTCTACATCTACATCACCGCCACCCCTGTCAGTACGAATAGGCGCTGAGGAGTTGCCGCTTGTAGTGATTGTAAGATCATATGCCTTCATGATTCCGCCGCCGGTTGTCATAATTCCGCCGGAACCGTCACCTGTGGTATTGATAGTGGTATCTGATATTACAACCGTAGTGCCATCAGTATTCGTATTATCTGTAGTTGCATAGCCGCCATATGAAAATACAGCATTTGCGCCATCTGCCGATGTCGATATACTTCCTCCTGTAATTGTAGTCTGCGTGCCATCCTTACACATTACAGCAGAATTAATTCCATAGAAGCTGTAGTTATCGCTGCTTGCGCCATCTCCCGTCTTTGTTACGGTAGGATTAGTCAGTGTAACACCTCCCGTGGCTGTAATCAGCACAGCATTCTCATCCTTTGTTGATGAACTATATGTTTTAGAATCATAAGTTCCGGCCTGCGTTATCGTCGTTGCTCCACTCCATGAAACACTGCTTTG
>CAJOPM010000228.1 GCA_905236225.1 uncultured Eubacterium sp. | reverse complement strand
TATCTGCATCATACGACTCCTCACTAAAATCATTTTTCTTAATCGCATCAAGTCTTTGCGCGTTAATTCTTTTTACAGCCTCTACTACCTCAAATAATCTTGCTCTTGATGAAATCCCATAGGCTTTTAGGCTTGGAGATACTGCAAGGCATATTGTCTTTTCGGTTCTTGTGGTATCTGCTACGACAAGATTGGTCTTAAGCGGATCTAATTCTCTCTCAACGCATTCTACTGAGGCATAGAATGATTTAAGATCTATTGCAATATAAATATTAGAACCATCATAATTAATTTCCTGCATATAATGCTCCTATCCAAACTTTCCCCGCCGGCGATAACTTTTATAATTCCTATAATATCATATGCCCTCTATATATGTCAGTTCCCATAAAGCACTCTCTATCCTTTATGGAATTGCACTTTCCAAAGATTGATAATATATTGTCAATCTTTGATTTTATCTATATACTAAATCTTGTATACAAGGAGGTCAAAAATGAGAGGACTACACTCTGCCGTTTCAGATCTTAGAAAAAATGTTTTTATAGAAGTTGCGCGAATTGCTTTTGAGTCAGATGACGTAAGCGATGACCTTGAGGCACTGCCGTATAAGCTTTCTCCTACAGAAGAGCCCAAATTCAGAGACAGCATTTACCAGGAAAGAGCCATTGCCGCAGAGAGGGCACGTCTTGCTATGGGCATGTCTCTTCGGCCGGCCGACAAGCCTGTGCATATTACTTCCGGGCTAAAATCTTCAGATGTTGATGAGATGTACTATGAGCCACCGCTGATGCAGGTAATTCCGTCAGCATGTGATGCTTGCGAGGATAATGTGTTTGAAGTCAGCAACCTGTGCAAAAACTGCCTGTCACATTCATGTATTGAGGTATGTCCCAAAGACGCCATATCTTTAAAGGACGGTCACGCATTTATCGACCAGGACAAATGCGTAAGGTGCGGCAAATGCCACGCAAGCTGCCCCTATGATGCAATAGGCAAAAGAGTGCGCCCCTGCGCTATAGCATGTGGTATCAAAGCAATTGAATCGGATAAGTACGGACGGGCAAGAATTAACCAGGATAAATGTCTATCCTGCGGAATGTGTATGATCAGCTGTCCATTTGGCGCTATTGCAGATAAGTCGCAGTTCTATCAGATGATCAGATGTATGAGAGAAGGGCAAAAGGTTATAGCCGAGATTGCACCGGCATATCTCGGTCAGTTCGGCGATGACGTAACGCCTGCAAAGCTTCACAGCGCGCTTTTAAAGCTTGGATTTGACAAGGTTTACGAGGTCGCTTTAGGCGCAGATATCGGTGCAATATCAGAGGCCAGCGACTACGTTGAAAATGTCACAACCAAGAATAAACCCTTTATGCTCACTTCCTGCTGCCCGGCTTGGGCGATGCTTGCTAAGAAGTTTTTCCCCGAGATAATCGGCACTATCTCTACGGAGCTTACTCCCATGGTCGCAACTGCGCACAGCATCAAAAAAGAGCATCCCGATGCAAAGGTCGTCTTTATAGGACCTTGTGCGGCAAAGAAGCTCGAAGCTATGAGAACCTCCGTACGAAGTGACGTGGATTTTGTAATTACCTTCGAAGAGCTTGATGCTATATTTGAAGCAAGAGGAATTGATCCGGCAAAAGAAGAAGAAATCAGCAGTCTGCACGATGCCACAGGCGCAGGCCGCGGATACGCTGTATCGGGTGGCGTAATCGATGCTATAAAAAAATGCATCGAGACCTACTACCCCGATGTTGAATTTAAGTGCGAGCACGTGGAAGGTTTAAAAGACTGCCGCACAGCATTAGCGCTTGCAAGATCAGGAAAAAAAGACGGGTATATGATAGAAGGCATGGCATGTCCGGGCGGATGCGTCGCGGGCGCCGGCACCATTATCGAAGTCTCAAAGGCCAAGAAAAAAATAAATCAAATTGTAAGTCAGTCAAGCAAACAGGTTCCTCCCAAGGAACTAAGAGAAATTGATTTGGGATAAAGCAAAAAAGCAAAAACTCCGCTACCCTATGGCAGCGGAGCTTTTGTTTATTCTTGAGCTTTCTTAGAAGATGCTTCCTTTACTGATTCGATTACCTTGTCTCTGGCCTGCTCGATAATATTCTTTTCAGGAATACTTCGCCGCGGCGACAGAAGCAAAAAACCGGTCTTTTCGTAGATGAATCCCATGATTCCCTGAGGAGCAAGAAGGATAACTACGATAGCAATAATACCAAGCACGATATTTGACATACCCGGATAGTTGTACATAATCTGAGCGATTACAACGTAGAGGATAGCACCGATGATCGGTCCTTCCATATATCCGAGACCACCGATAATAACGGAGAATGTCATCGCTATGGTCCAGTTAATTGAAAATCCTGTTGAAGGATTGATATAACCTTGCTGCATGTATACGGCACCACCGATAAGTCCTGTCATAAAGCATGCGATTACGTAGCATTTAAGTTTTGTCTTGAAAAGCTCAACACCCATAACCTCTGCAGCCGATGTGCTGTCACGCATTGCCATAAGAGCAAGTCCTGTCTTTCTTCTTAAAAGTCCATATACAACAAGTATTGAAAGTGCACCTACAATAGCTGCTGTTATGTAAAGCTGTGTCTGGCTCATACCGAATACGGTACCGATTGACCAGTCCTGTGCATATCCGACAAACTTCCAGTTTGAGAAGAATATCATCAGCGCTTCTGCAACTATCCATGTACCTATCGCAAAATACACACCGCTCATCTTAAAGACCGCAGGTGAAACTGCCAATCCGAAGAGTGCGCTTATTATGGCACCGATTATAATTGCAAGATAGATATTTACTCCATAGTTAACCGACAATACCGTAAGCGAATATCCACCTATACCTATAAACGCCTGCATACCAAGCGAAAGCATACCTGCATATCCTCCAAGCAGATTCCACATCTGGCTCATAGCCATATATAAGAATATAAGCGTGAGAATATTAAGCAGTGATCTGTTTCCCGAAGCCGGGAATATAACAAATATAAATACTAATGCAATAATTAGTATTACAATTCCTTTAATATGCGAATTGCTCTGTTTTGCTCTGTCCTTTGCCAATTATCTCACCTCCTACTTTCTTGCTGCTCCGGCAAATAAGCCGTTCGGTCTGGTTGCGAGTATTACTAATAATACGATGTATGCTATAAGCATCTGGACACCGGATCCAAATATGAATCCACCTAGAAGCTGAGCCACACCTAAGATAATACCACCTATAAGTGTTCCGAAAAGTGATCCCATACCACCGATAACAACAACACCGAATGCGATGATCAAATACTGTGTTCCCGATGATGGATAGAATGTAAATGTTGAACCAACGAGCACACCTGCAACTGCTGTGATTCCCATACAGATAACCATTGCAACTGCGTATGCCATCTTGGTATTAACGCCCATCAGCTCTGCTGCCATAGCATCATCTGATGTTGCGCGGATAGCGCGTCCATAATTTGTCTTTTGCATAAATACAGTAAGTCCTATAATAATTACGCAGGCTACGATAAATGCTACGAGATAGCCGGCTGAAACCGTAAGCTTATCTGTAGTGATGACATTTGTCTGTGTAAGAACGTTAGGAATTGACTGATTGTCAGCGCTAAAAATCTTAAGCATAAGATTTGATAAGAATATCGACAAACCGAATGTTACCAACAGAGCCGGTGCATCACCTTTGTCCATAACCTTATTTACCAAAAATTGCTGTATAACAAATCCCAATACGCACATGACTGCTACAGAAACCAACACCGCTACTATTAGCGGAAGTCCTGCCGCACGGGTTACTACCAATGCAAGGTAAGTACCTAAGATCATAAGATCACCATGTGCCAGATTGGTAAGTCCCATAATACCGAATACAAGAGACATACCTACACCAATCATTGAATACAGACCTCCAAGGAGGATACCTGTAATAATTACTTGCAGCATTTTACTTACCTCCCTTTCTATTCTGCCGCAGCCTCGCTGCCGAACTTGTTCATACCGAAGTATGCGTCATTAACTTCATCAACATCGAGCTCGCTTGATTTACCTTCCATAACAATCTTGCCTTCGAGTACTACGTATGCGTAGTCTGAAACCTTGAGCGAACGGGTAACGTCCTGCTCAACGACAAGCATTGTAAGTCCGGTCTGTGCAATCTGATGCAATTTATCATAGATATCATTGATAACTACCGGAGCAAGTCCTAATGAAATCTCATCAAGAAGAAGTATCTTAGGCTGCGTCATAATTCCGCGTCCTATCGATAGCATCTGTCTTTGACCACCTGAAAGGAATGTTGCTGTCTGATTCTTCTTTTCCAAAAGTACCGGGAAGAGCTTATATACATCTTCGAGTCTTTTTGCTCTCTCCTCGCCTTTTGCAAGATATGCACCCATAAGAAGATTATCCTGAACGGTCATCTTCTCGAAGCAGTGGCTTCCCTCGGGAGCCATTGATAATCCGAGGTTGGCAATCCTGTTTGTCTTCATATGAGTAATGTCATGTCCGTCAAACTTGATCTCACCGTTTCTCGGATGATAAATTCCGCAAATTGTGTTCATTATGGTGGATTTGCCGGCACCGTTTGCTCCGATAAGAGAAACGATTGTTCCGGGCTCTACCTTGAGGCTGACATTGCTAAGAGCATGAAAGTCTCCGTAATAAACATCAATATCGTTAACTTCTAACAAACTCATTCGTCGTCGCCTCCTCCCATATAAACCTTCTTAACCTCTTTTGAGTTCATAACGTCGTAAGGCTTACCAGTGATAACGTCAACACCGTCTGCTAAGAGCATAACTCTGTCGGTACCTTCAAGCATCGTACGGATAATATGCTCAATCCAGATAACACTGGTGCCCATCTTCTTTATGTCTTTAACAAGATCTATTATCAGTCCTACTTCAGACTCTGTAAGACCACCGCCGACCTCATCGAGAAGTACAACTTTAGGTTCTGTACAAAGTGCTCTTCCTATCTCAAGTCTCTTACGATCGAGGAGTCCGAGCTTGCCTGCAAACAGATCCAGCTTATCGTCAAGTTTAATAACTTCTGCAATTTCGAGAGCTTTTTGTTTGGACTGAGCTTCACTCATTCCGGCTCCGAATACACCGCCGACCATCATATTCTCAAATACAGTCATCTGAGTAAACGGCCGCGGTACCTGGAATGTACGTCCGATACCGCCCCGGCATCTTGCAGTAATTCCTTCATCACCTATCTCTTTTCCTTCGAATGTAATTATACCTTTGGTCGGCTTAAGAATACCCGTAAGGATATTAAGCATAACTGTCTTGCCGGCACCGTTAGGTCCAATTACTCCTAAGACTTCTCCTTCGCCAAGTTCAAAATTGATATTCTTTAAAACCTGGTGGCTGCCGAAGGATATTCCCAATTCTTTTGCTGTTAATATTGCGCCCAAAATTCCACCTCCCTGGTTTTTAACATTGCCTTGTGCGCTTAATATGTACTGAATTTTGGCATAAAAAACGCCGGCGCAGTTCGCAATATGCCACTGCGACGGCGTTTCATCAAGATGCATATGCTCATATCGCGGCATTATGCTTCTTATTATAAATCTTTACTCAGATTATTCTCCAAGGATTACAAGGTCTGC
>CAJOPM010000227.1 GCA_905236225.1 uncultured Eubacterium sp. | reverse complement strand
TCTATTCCGTAAATCACCTGAACTATTTCATATGCCGAAGGAGCTCCCAAAAATGTAACATACTTATCTTCTTTCTTCTTACCATGTTGCCACATACATTGAATATGCCATTTTCCCAAATTGTCAAAAAAATCTTTTTGATAAAACTCTGCATAATATGTTATAGCAAGCCTTCCCTGATAAGAACCATCCGCCGTGTCAACTCCCATAACATATATTTTAGCCACACTGTCAAGCTTTTCGCGATAACCCTGCATCGCTCGATTTACTCTCTTTGCATATCGTTCTGCTGTATCAGGCTCAATCTCTTCGTCATCAAAAATGTCAAGTGTATCAGCTGACCAATCAGGTATTTCTTCGTTCCCATCAGCCCAACACACAATGTATTCACTATCTAATCTTTTCCCCTGCTTATTAATCAACCATCTTAACGCATTATGTGCCTTCTGAGTAGTCTCATAGCCAATCTGAACTGCTTGTTCTGCCTCAACAAATCTCCCTCTGAATGTAAAATTACTAGTATCATTGGATGAAATTATTTTTGCTTTGTCTCCGGAGTTTCTTATCTTGCCAGGGTGCTTTGTCGCTATAGGAATACTCTTTCCTACGGAATAGCATATGCCCTCTTTTTCAAGCTTATTAAAATACCACTTCTGAAAGCTTTCTATAATTTCTTCCTTTTCCCATACTCCCTTTGAAAATGTATCTTTGGACTTATCTATAACACGGAATCTCACAAAGTCATCCTTTGTTACAGGAATACCATACTCCATAAGGTCAGAGATGACCGTTCTTTTTCCTAAATATGTATAAATAGATCTAACATCTTCTACTGCAAACGGAGATGACACCCACTCATTTAATTGCTCCATATATTTATCAAAGTATGCCCTTACTGTTTTTGTCAGCGAGAGCTTTTCGTCACAATCTCCTGCAATGTATATTAACTTATCACATAGTGGCATCGGAGTGATACCACTGCTTCTTGTTGCAGAATCTTCTGTAACAATTATAATTGTGGTCTGCTCTTCTTTCAGAACTTCTCTGGCACTTACAAAATTCCCATCATTATCTATTGTAATTTCTAATTGCGCCTGTGCAGTTGAACACCCAAGCGGAAGAAGCGTATTTCCTACTTCTTCAACTCCAACCAAGGAACTACAATTATCGTATGTTTCGCTTAACGCGCTGAGCCAACTCATAATTAATCACCTCCCTCAATGTCTTCAACTTTTGAAAAGTTTATGCCCTCAACAAAGGATTTCATAGATTGATCTTTAATCCTGCGAACAATCTCACATTCCTCCGGTCGAATAAATTTTATCACGCCATCTTTCATAACGGGATTCCACAATCGTACCCACATCTTATCCTTCATGCTATCATCATAAGCCTCGTCAGCATATGTTATTCCATGCACCATAAGCCCAAATGAAAGTGACTGTTCGTCATAAGCACCTGTTCCTTCCATAAAGTTACAAGACTCCACATACCCTTGACATTCGCGTGTTCCTAGGAATATGTCTCTCCTTCCGCCACGCTCAATCATTCTTTTGGCAATATCCCAATGTTTGTTTTCGTTCCGATCCTTTGCAAGTTCCGGTCTATTCATATTCCATTCAAAATGAGCACGAACTTGATATCGTACATCTCGCAAATATGTATAGATTGACAAATCATTTTTTGCATCCTTATAATGAATTGGTCGCATACCTTGCGACTGTGTTCGAATAGGATTCATAATACGAACTTCATCGATAAACCACTGAAAAGTCGGCTTCCAATAGATGCTTTCTGTAATTCCCTTAAGTGCCTGATATGTAGGTATCTGATAAGAAAATTTTTCCCCTCCGATTTTGGTAATCGGATCTGTGAATAACGCATAACGCCCATATACCTCGTATTCCACTGTGTTCCTGTGCATAATGTCCTCCCTAAAAAATCAATGACTCTATCTCCGGTTCTGATGTAATTCCTGTCTCGTTGTAATATGGCTTTGCTACAATATATATATCCGTCGTTTCTTCTTTGTAAATTGCATTCATCTCCTCTAATTCTCTCATTTTACTGTCTGTCAAGAACATATTGACTGTGTATCGTTGTAGTTTTTTCAGGATATTTCTTTTTTCGTAAGGGTCATATGTATGTTGTAGCATTTCCAGATATTCTTCTGCTTCCTTATATGGAACAATAACACCTAGCGTATTTCCCTCTTCTATCATACAGAACAGCTTTCCTGCTGTAGCAAATGAATGATACAAAAAATGCGGAACCTTTTGTTTTTTTCCCTTATATCCACTAAATGCTTTCTCATCCACTGTAAGAAGCGACAAAATATCCGACTCACCGTAATTCGTCTCACACGAATAATTCATTTCAGCCTTCCTATTCCAAAAATACTGCTTGTAATACATATTCGTAGCTTCTTGCGACAACAAATCACCCTCAAAATAATCTAACACCTGTCTAGTCGCTTCTTTGCTTTTTGTAATGTCTGTCAATTGATCTGTCTTCTCGTCTTGTGCATCAATTATATATGTTGTTCCTATATTTTGCTCCCCATTTCGGTTACATCTTCCGGCTGCCTGCGCTATGCTATCAATTCCTGTAATGCTCCTAACCACCTTGGAAAATGAAACATCTACTCCGGCTTCAATCAGCTGGGTGCTAACACACACTATGCGCTCATTTTTTATCCGCTCCTTTAACCAGTTTACAACATCCATCCGGTGCGCCGCGCACATATATGTTGTCAGTTGAATTACTGCAATATCATCTGTAAATCTTTTATTTAGCACTTCATAGAGCATTTGCACAGCCTTTTTTGTATTTAAGATAACTAGCAGATTGTCTTCTAAAATTTCCTCGCAGAAATCAGCAACCTTAACTGTATCCATCTTTGGAAAAGTACAATTAACCACTTCTACTCGCTTAAAACTATTCCAATAATATTCAGCGTTGTCTATAATCTCTCCACCTTTACTGAATAGAATAGGGAATTTAATCTTGTCAAATAAAGGCTGTGTTGCTGTGCATAATACTACTGTTGTATTGCAAAAATAGTGAAGGAAATTCATTGCCATAGCAAACATATATGTACACTTAACAGGAATTGCTTGTGCTTCATCTATAATGATAACAGAATCTTTTAACTGGTGCAGTCTTCTAACAGAAGACGTCTTACCTAAAAACAGTGTGTTCATAAACTGAACCATTGTTGTTAAGATAATTGGGGCATCCCAATTCTCTTCTAACAATTCTGCTTCGTCAAGATCCTCTCCTGATTGCGTCTCCCTAATAACATTAGAATGATGCTCCAATATACACTTATCATCTTGAAATATATTTCTATAGATATTAGCATTTTGCTCCAAAATAGATAAAAACGGTGCCACATAATAAATATGCTTCTTATTAGTTCTCTTCGCCAATTCCAGTGCATATCTCATACCGGAAAGCGTCTTGCCACCCCCTGTCGGAATAGATAAGCGATAAATACCATCTCCATTCTCTGCAAATAAAGCACATTGATCTGATAACTCTTTTCGATATTTTGATATTTTCGTATCAGCAGGATAAGATTCAAGAACTTCCCTCAGCTTAGTTAAGTACTCATTCCATTTTTGGCAACATTCTGCTTTCGATACTCTTACATCTTCTCTCCCCGACATAAATTCAGCGGTATCTCTGCGATCGGCGTCAATCAAAAAAGACAAAATTAACCGTTCAGTATAATCCATAAAAAATCTCTTTGACTTTTGCTTAATCTTCTTAGATTCCTTTTCATTCTCCTCGGCGTCTGCCTTAGAAATCTTATCAGATATTTCATCTATTTTCTTAAAAACTGCCTGTATCTCATCAGACGCCTTCTCAACAAGCAAATTAATCTCATCCTCTTTAATCCAACCCTTACTATTCTCTATCGCTTCAGTGTATCTTATGTCCTTTGTCGGAGACCTTCGTTTCTCAAACATATCATCTCCCTGCACGGACAACATATCTATCATTCCGTGATGTGAAAAGATTACATAAGCAATAACTTCAGAAAGGAGCTTTTGCCATTTATCTTTATCCGCAACCTCTATGATATATCTTCCTCCGGCAGAGGAGTGATTTACCTCTCCTCTCTTTACCTTTTTACCTTCATGAGCATCGTTAATATATTGCTCAAAAAGAGTAGTATTCTTTCCAACATCATGCAAAAGTCCCGCCAAATACAACGTGTTGGATAAATGTACAGATTTAGCCTCGACACTTGCATAATTGCCTACATTCTTACAATGTTCTTCAATGGTCTGCTTATTGCCTTCCTGATCTATATGCGCTGCTACTGTAATAGAATCCAAAGAACTTGCTCCTTTCTATAATCATATATATCTCTTTTATAAGCAATGAAATTCATGTCATAACTATATCATACTCATATGGGAAGTTATAGAAAATAT
>CAJOPM010000226.1 GCA_905236225.1 uncultured Eubacterium sp. | reverse complement strand
GTCATCTTATGATTGCTGACGAAGCCGACGATCTTTTTGTTCAGGTCTTCAACCAGATTTTCCGGGCTGCCTTTATAGGATAGGATAAAGGATTCTGTTTCATTCATAAAACGACTGATGGCTGCGTCTGAAGGAGAGGCAATCATATAATCCCCTTCCTTGCGATAGTGGCGTTTTAAATAATCAAAGCCATCCGGCACATAAACGATTTCGGTTTTGTCATCGGAAAGGGTAAGTCCACGTTCACATAGAAAATCACGAATATATTGCCGAATCATGACCGCTGTGTCGTAGCTTCTTGCTGAAACCAGAATATCATCAGCAAAACGGATTAGATTGCCATTGTCCCAGTCTATTTCATCATCTCCCCGTCCCGGGAACAGGTGGTCATAAATATAATCCTGTAAGCCATCCATTGACATATTTGCCAGGTAAGGAGACAGACGGCTGCCAATTCCGATGCCCTCATTATGCTCCACATATCTGTCATCCACGAAATAGCGCATCCTTAAAAATTCATTCAAGACACGGGAGGCAAGAGGGATATTTGTTCTTATCCAATCGTGATCTATGGATTCATAGCATTTTTTCACATCTGTTTTGACTGCCCAAAGAGGGGCATTTTCCCCACTGAAAATCTTAATTACAAAATGATTGGCATCAGGTGTATTACGACCTTTACGGTTCGCAAAAGATTTCCGGTCAGACCAACACTCTGCTACGGGTGCCAAAGAGTAGCCGTATAAGGTCTGCATTGCACGGTCATAGTAGGTATCTACGTGCATATTGCGCATTTTTCCTTTTTCCATTCTGCGAACAATCAGGGAGGTTTTCGCTGTGTAGTCTTTTGAGGTTAAGGAAATCGCTGCGTGCATTTTCTCATTAGATGTAGCCCATTTCACATGATCCAAGCCAGCCTGTCCTTTTCGGGATGTAACGGATTGTACTGCAAGCAACTTGGCATCGAGGCTGGTAACAAGCTTAAATTGGGCGTTGCGAATCTTGTCGGGGTCGCGACCATAGGCGATCTTGGCGAGATCACATTGAAGCTCTGCCAGATGTTGTTTGGCGTGGTTCCAGTCTATAGTATCCCAGGCCTGTGTGAGATCAATAGAGGAGTCCTGCAAAGCATAAAAGAACATATGGTTTTGTTCGCGCAGCAATAAATCATCGTAGGTCAGATTCAAAAGGTGTTCGTTACGGATAACAGGGATACTCATGTCGAGTTTTAATGTGATTGGTGCATGGTCAGAACCTTTGACATTTGGATTGATTGCGGCATCTTCAATTTTACTTTTCAGGTCATCAGAAATGAAGAAGTAATCCAAGCGTCTACCGTTGGCATCTCTGGTGTCTGATTCCTTCATGTGCCAGTGTGTGAATGCATTTTTCTTCTTCGGATGAAGACTGCGGAAGGTGTCAGTAAACCCATTTTCGGTAAGCTTTAGAAGTTGGCTGTTAGCATCTTTCATAAAGCCTTCATCCTGCCAACGGCTGTTGGAGCTCATATCCAAAGAGGAAATACTTGCGTTAAAATCGCCGCCAATGATAACAGGCTTTACTTTATTCAAGGAAATCATGTAGTCACGGAAGAGTCTGTCAAATTTGGCTCTATATTCACGCCGGTTCATTGACCTTTCTGTAGACTTCCCGGCAACGGCATCCTGTGACTGTGGAACATATACATTGACAAAGTAGAAAAAATCATATTCAAGAACCAGCAATCGACCTTCTGTATCAAAATCTGGAGCTTGTGGGAACGAGGTAAACTGCTTTATTGCTTTCCATTTGGAGACAGTTACAACGCCGCTTTGGGGACTTGGTAATTTGTTGGTCGTATGAAATGACCAATAATCATGATAGCTGGGGAATACGATTCGTATATCCCTTGCCAGAGTCTTGGTTTCCTGAAAAGCGTAGATATCAGCTTTCCACATCAGCAGATTGTTCATAAAATTGGACTTGCGCAGAACGGCATTGATGCCGTCCAGATTCCATGAAACAAACTTCATTTCGTTTCCTCCTCGTAGCATATTTATGTGAGTAGCAGATACCCCCTAAGGGCTAATTCGTACACGAATATTCTATCTGATGGGTATGGGAATGTAAGGACTAACTTTTTAGCGATAGTTTGTTAGGATAAAAGTTTACATTATGATTGGCGCTGTAAGCTGCTTTTTATGGAGAATGAGGATATTCTATCGGCTCCCGCCATGTAGACATAGACACCAAATTATGATAGACTAAAAATCTGTATTTTGCCTTTGATTAAGGGATATGAATGCTGTTTTGTCCGCCTGATTTTCGCTGGTATTATGGTATTGGAGAAATCAAAAAGATGACATAAATTCGCCCACGGGGGTATTTTGAGCAAAACAGAAGATGTGAGACATCGAATAACCGGCGAATAGGCTACTATTTTTACTATAGGTCAAAGGAGATGATTTTGTGCAAACTGAACAAAAAAAGTTTATATTACACTCTCCCTATGAACCTACGGGAGACCAGCCTGCGGCAATTAAAAAACTGACAGATGGTTTCTTAGAAGGAAATCAGGCTCAGACTTTGCTTGGCGTTACCGGTTCGGGCAAAACATTTACAATGGCAAATATAATACAAAACTTAAACAAGCCTACGCTTATTATTGCACATAATAAGACGCTTGCGACACAGCTCTACGGTGAGATGAAGGAATTTTTCCCGGAAAATGCCGTGGAGTATTTTGTCTCATATTATGATTATTATCAGCCTGAGGCTTACGTTCCGTCTTCTGATACCTATATAGCCAAAGACTCTGCGGTTAATGACGAGATAGATAAGCTCAGGCTTTCGGCAACCGCTTCTTTAGCAGAGCGAAGAGATGTTGTTGTCGTCTCTTCCGTTTCATGTATATATGGCATCGGAAGCCCTGATGACTATATGAATATGATGGTATCGCTGCGCCCGGGCATGCAGGAAGACAGAGACGATGTTATAAGGTCGCTTATAGCAATGCAGTATATCAGAAATGAAATCGACTTTAAGAGAGGAAGCTTTAGAGTACATGGGGACGTCCTTGAAATATACAGAGCTAATATTTCGGAGAGTGCCCTAAGAGTCGAATTTTTCGGAGATGAAATAGAAAAGATCAGTGAGTTTGATCCCTTAAGCGGAGATATCAAAAATGAACTTATGCATGCAGCCATTTTCCCCGCATCGCATTATGTTATTCCACAAGAAAAGATTGAGATTGCCTGCAAGAGCATTGAAGAGGAGTTAAAAGAAAGAATCAAATATTTTAAGGATAATGAGAAACTCCTTGAAGCACAGCGAATTGAAGAGCGCACTAACTTTGATTTGGAAATGCTAAAAGAGACAGGATTTTGCAGTGGTATAGAGAATTATTCGAGGCATCTTACACTTTCGCTTCCGGGACAGCCACCGATGACGCTTATGGATTATTTTAAGGATGATTTTCTTATTATAATAGATGAGTCGCATATGACGCTGCCGCAGCTTAGAGCTATGTATCACGGAGACCAGTCGAGGAAACAAACCCTTGTAGATTACGGGTTCAGATTGCCTTCGGCAAAGGATAACAGACCACTTTGCTTTGAAGAGTTTGAAAGTAAGATTGACCAGATTCTTTTTGTATCAGCTACTCCCGGGCCTTATGAAGAAGAACATGAGCTGCTAAGAGCCCAGCAGATTCTGCGCCCGACCGGATTGCTTGATCCTGAGATTTCGGTGCGACCTATCGAAGGTCAGATAGATGATCTTTTAGGCGAAATCAAAAAAGAGACAGATCAAAAAAATAAAGTCCTTATCACGACTCTTACCAAAAAGATGGCAGAAGATTTAACGGATTATCTTAAGGAAAACAAAGTCAGAGTTAAATACCTTCACTCTGATATTGACACTATGGAAAGAGCGCAGATAGTACGGGATTTACGACTCGATGTGTTTGACGTTCTTGTGGGAATTAATCTGCTTAGAGAAGGACTTGATATTCCTGAGATTACCCTTGTGGCAATACTTGACGCGGATAAGGAAGGCTTCCTTAGGTCGCAGACTTCATTGATACAGACAATAGGGCGTGCGGCAAGAAATGCATCAGGCCATGTAATTATGTATGCGGATACCGTTACTGAGTCCATGCAAATTGCGATAGATGAGACGAACAGAAGAAGAAAATACCAGCAGCAATATAATGAAGAACACGGCATTACTCCGCAGACTATTAAAAAGGATGTAAGGGAGCTTATCAGTATTTCCAAAAATGTCGCCGCTGCTCAAAACAGATTTGAAAAGGATCCGGAATCAATGAACCTGGGCGAATTAAAGAAGCTAAAGGATAAGATTACCAAGAGGATGAAAAAGGCAGCAGCTGAACTTGATTTTGAAAATGCAGCAATGCTTAGAGATCAGATGAGAGAAATAAGTCAAATGATAGAAAATTATTAGAGGTGTCAGAATGCAGCACAAACTTATTACCATAAAAGGTGCAAGAGAAAATAATTTAAAAAATATAGATCTTGAAATTCCAAGGGATGAGATGGTTGTATTTACCGGGCTGTCGGGCTCGGGCAAGTCTTCTCTTGCTTTCGATACGATTTATGCCGAAGGTCAAAGACGCTATATGGAATCACTCTCTTCATATGCAAGACAGTTCCTAGGTCAAATGGAGAAACCTAAGGTAGGCAAGATTGAGGGACTTTCACCTGCTATATCCATAGATCAAAAATCTACCAACAGAAATCCAAGATCGACCGTAGGAACGGTCACAGAGATTTATGATTATTTCAGATTGCTTTATGCAAGAGTGGGCACAGTCCACTGCCCTAAATGCGGCAAGGAGATAAAAAAGCAGACTGTTGATGAGATGTGCGAGCAGATTATGAAACTGCCCGAAAAGACCAAGCTGCAGCTGTTAGCGCCCATCGTGCGCGGAAGAAAGGGACGACACGAGAAAATATTTGAGAGAGCTAAAAAATCCGGCTACGTCAGGGTAATGGTAGATGGTAATCGCTATGAGCTAAGCGAGGAGATTACACTTGATAAGAATATAAAACATAATATAGAAATAATAGTGGACAGGCTTGTGATAAAAGAGGGAGTTGAGCACAGATTAGCTGATTCGCTTGAAAATGTATTGGAACTTTCAGGCGGCATTGCCATTGTCGATGTCATAGACGGTGAGCCTATTACATTTTCACAGAGCTTCGCCTGCACGGACTGCGGCGTCAGTATAGATGAGATCGAGCCAAGAAGCTTTTCATTTAACAATCCGTTTGGCGCGTGCCCTACCTGCTTGGGGCTTGGATTTAAAATGGAATTTGATGAAGATTTGATGATTCCCAACAAGGAGCTTAGCATTATGGATGGCGCTATTTTGGTTAAGGGATGGGCCTCGTGCAATGATAAGAAAAGTTTTACATATGCTACCCTTCTTGCACTGTCCAAAGAGTATGGATTTTCGCTTGATACGCCCTATGAAAAATATCCTAAAAAGATACAGCATATGCTAATCTACGGTACCGACGGCAGGACTGTTACGGTGCATTACAAGGGTCAGCGAGGGGTAGGCGATTATGATATTGCATTCGAAGGTCTTATAAAGAACACGCAGAGGCGCTACCGCGAGACTTCATCAGAAGTCCAAAAGGCAGAATTTGAAGAATTTATGAGGATTACTCCATGCGCTGACTGTAAGGGTATGAGGCTAAAGGCAAGTTCTTTGGCGGTTACATTTGCAGAAAAAAACATTTATGAAATTACCTCAATGTCCGTAAAGGATATCTGCAGTTTTTTGGATGGTGTCTGCCTTACCAGGCAGCAACATCTTATAGGTGATCAGATTCTAAAAGAAATCAGACAAAGAGTTGGCTTTTTAAATGAAGTAGGGCTTGATTATCTGACTCTTTCAAGGGGCACGGCATCGCTCTCAGGCGGCGAAGCACAAAGAATCAGGCTGGCAACGCAGATCGGATCCGGTCTTGTTGGCGTTGCATATATTTTAGATGAACCGTCTATAGGATTGCATCAAAGAGATAACGATAAGCTGCTCCTTGCACTTAAGAGACTAAGAGATTTAGGGAATACTCTAATCATTGTAGAACATGATGAGGATACGATGAGACAGGCGGATTATATTGTAGATATTGGCCCGGGAGCCGGAGAACATGGCGGAGAGGTAGTAGCGGCCGGAAGCGTAGAGGATATTATGGCCTGCAAAGAGTCGATCACCGGAGATTATCTAAGCGGCAGAAAGAAAATAGAAGTTCCTCCTAAGCGTCTTAAACCTACAGGATATCTTACTATATATGGCGCAGCGCAGAATAATCTAAAAAACATAAAAGTCAAGATACCGCTTGGCGTTATGACTTGTGTAACGGGCGTTTCAGGCTCGGGCAAAAGTTCGCTTATTAATGAAATATTATATAAATATCTGGCAAAGAAGCTTAATCATGCCAGATCCATACCGGGTAAATTTAAAAAGATTGAGGGAGTAGAAGCATTAGATAAGGTTATTGATATAGATCAATCCCCGATAGGTAGAACTCCACGTTCTAATCCGGCAACCTATACAGGTGTATTTGATCAGATAAGAGATCTGTTCGCCGCAACGCCGCAGGCAAAAGCCAGAGGTTACAAAAAAGGCAGATTCTCATTTAACGTAAAAGGTGGAAGATGTGAAGCGTGTGCCGGAGACGGTATTATCAAAATCGAGATGCACTTCCTTCCCGATATTTATGTGCCATGCGAAATATGTGAAGGAAAGCGTTACAATAAAGAGACATTAGAAGTTAAATACAAAGGGAAGACTATTTATGATGTGCTCAATATGACAGTTGAGGAGGCACTTGATTTCTTTGATTCGATTCCTTCTATAAAAAGAAAGATTCAGACTCTTTATGACGTCGGTTTATCTTACATTAAACTCGGACAGCCTTCGACTGAACTTTCGGGTGGAGAGGCACAGAGAATCAAGCTTGCAGCTGAGCTTTCAAGGCGCAGCAGTGGCAAGACTATCTACATTCTTGATGAGCCGACGAGCGGGCTGCATTTTGCAGATATCCACAAGCTTATTAAGATACTTAAGCGTCTGTGTGAAGGAGGCAACAGTGTGGTCGTCATAGAACACAATCTTGACGTAATTAAGACTGCCGATCAGATTATTGACTTAGGTCCTGAGGGGGGACAGGGAGGCGGCACGCTGGTCGCTACCGGAACTCCTGAGGAGGTAGCTGCATGTAAGGAGTCATATACTGGTCAGTATCTAAAGCCATATCTGCGTTCATAAGGAAGTAGCAAAGCGGATTTAACTCAGTCGGAGAAATCCCCCACCTCTAAGCGTTAGCGTAGGTGGGAGGTATGACAAATGTCCGCTTTGCTATGCGCTAAAATATGACAACAAAAAAGCCCGTCACAAATGTGAAGGGCATAATATTCGGGGAGTGCACCTCAAATCCCTTTGAGGTGCTTGAGTTATGAAAAATGTATTAGCCTGTGCTAGTACTCTGATAATATACACATAAAATGTGAAGAAAGTGTGAAGAAAACAAAAAGTTTATGTGAAGTTTTGAAATATTTTTGACTCATATAAAAAAAATAATTGAAAAATTTTTTTGTTCGTATATAATATTGAAGTATTCATATGCATATTTAAGTAGCAAAGCTGATTATAAATTTGTGCTTTGCAAATCAGATAGATAAAATAGTGTGGAAGGAGAAAGAGGATGGCCGCTACAGATATTGGAATTGATCTGGGAACAGCGAGTATATTGGTTTATGTAAAAGGAAAAGGTGTAGCCCTTAAGGAGCCTTCTGTCGTAGCATTTGACAGAGACACCAATAAGATAAAGGCAATCGGTGAAGAAGCTAGATTGATGCTAGGTAGAACACCGGGCAACATTGTCGCAGTCAGACCTTTGAGACAGGGAGTTATATCGGATTACACAGTAACCGAGAAGATGCTCAAATATTTTATACAAAAAGCAATGGGCAAGAAGAGCTTTAGAAAACCCAGAATCAGCGTCTGTGTTCCTTCACAGGTTACAGAGGTTGAGAAGAAGGCAGTTGAAGATGCAACTTTTCAGGCAGGAGCCAGAGAAGTTTCTATTATAGAAGAGCCGGTTGCAGCTGCAATCGGAGCCGGTATAGACATATCAAAGCCATGTGGCAATATGATAGTTGACATAGGCGGAGGTACGGCCGATATAGCTGTTATTTCGCTTGGAGGTACTGTAGTATCTACTTCCATTAAGATTGCAGGAGATGACTTTGATGAGGCGATAGTTCGTTTTATGCGCAAAAAGCATAATCTTCTTATCGGTGAGCGAACAGCAGAAGATGTCAAGATCAAGGTTGGTACATGCTATCCGCTTCCTGAGCCGATGTCTATGGATGTCAGGGGAAGAAACCTTGTAACAGGTCTTCCGAAGACTGTAACCGTTACTTCTGAGGAGACAGAAGAAGCTCTAAAGGAAGCAACTTATCAGATAGTAGAGGCAGTTCACAGTGTCCTTGAGAAGACTCCGCCGGAGCTTGCAGCCGATGTGGCTGATCGAGGAATAGTCCTTACAGGCGGCGGCGCACTCCTTAGAGGATTAGAAGAACTAATCGAGGAAAAGACCGGAATTAATACGATTACGGCAGAGGAGCCGCTCAACTGCGTGGCAATCGGAACCGGCAAATATATCGAATTTATGGCAGGACACAGAGATCCCGAATAAATCCGATTAACATATGTCATAAATTATTTTTAATATAGGTATAAAGTACCTGATGGTAAAGACCGATATAATTTTCAGAACAGGTATCCCGGCATGGAAGCGAAGGAACTTTCACGCCGGGATTTTATGCGTTTTTAGATGTTTTAGGGAGAATATCTTATGGTAAAAGGTTTATATACCGCCTGGACGGGAATGCTTAATGAACAAAACAGAATGGATATACTTACCAATAACCTTGCTAATTCCAACACGGTTGGTTACAAGGCAGAGGGTACGACAGTCCATCCGTTTGAGGCGCAGCTGGCGCTTAAGATTAAAGATAATTCGACGGCGAGATATGCAGATGAATTGGGAGATATCAATGCAGGTGTTATGATTGGTGAGAACTATGTGGATTACTCACAGGGCTCATTTCAGATAACGGATAATGCAACGGATTTAGCGCTTTCGGGTGAAGGATTCTTTGCAATAGAATTTCTTGATAAGAACGGCAACGCCAGCATCAAATACACAAGAGACGGTCAGTTCAAGGTGACGAGTGACGGATATTTGGTTACTGCAGACGGTGATCACGTACTGAATATGAACGGAGCCATGAACTCGCAGCTTGGGCAGAACAACTACGTAAGAGTTGATCCCGAGCAGGATATTACAATAGATTCATTTGGAAATATTTATCAGAATAATGAACTTGTAGCTCAAGTAGGTGTTGTTAATTTCGCAGACTATGATTATCTCGAAAGGTACGGCGAGAATATGTATAACCTCTTAGACGGAGGTCAGGTTATAGCATCAGAGGCGATAGTGACACAAGGTGCACTCGAGATGTCAAATGTTGAGACTGTTAAGGAAATGGTCGAGCTTATTACGATAACCAGAGCCTATGAGTCAAATCAGAAAGTAATTCAGACGATGGATAGCATGATAGAGATTGCAGTAAGTCAGGTTGGAAAGGTATAGAGGTGATTTGATATGATGAGAGCATTATGGACTGCAGCATCAGGAATGATAGCGCAGCAGGTCAACGTAGACACCATAGCAAATAATATTTCAAATGTTAATACCAATGGCTATAAGGCACAGAGGGCTGAATTTAAATCATTGCTTTATCAGACCCTCCAGACCGAGACAACATCGGGCAACGGCGTTATTAAACCTACGTCGGCGCAGGTTGGACTTGGTGCAAGAACGGCATCAATAAATGCAGTGTTTACACAGGGCGAGATGATTGCAAGTGACTCACCTACTGCATTTGGCATAGGAGGAAGCGGATTCTTCCAGATAAGAGGCTATAACGGACAGACCTGCTATACCAGAGATGGTAATTTTGGCTGGGCTGTAACAGGTAATGGTATGACATTATCTACCGCAGATGGATATCCGGTTCTTGATTACAGAGGAAATACTATCACTCTTCCTGATGGAGTATCGACAGAGTCTGTAACATTCGGAAGAGACGGATCAATATCTTATGATATGGGAGGAGAGACTGTTACTACATATTTTGGCTTGTATCAGTTTAACAATCCGGTAGGACTTGAAAAGACCCAGGACAATTTGTTTATAGCGACCGATGCTTCAGGTCCTGCTATGAACGAGGCAACAACAGACGGTCTTACGGATAGCGTTATTTATGTAGGATATTTAGAAGGTTCCAATGTACAGGTTGCAGATGAGATGGTAGATCTTATCGTGGCACAAAGAGCATACGAACTTAATTCCAAGGCTATTACTACTGCGGATGAAATGATGCAGCAGGCAAATGATCTTAAGAGATAATGAAAGGGGTATATAGATGAGTATATCATTAGATTCACTAGCGTCGTCATATACGTCGCAGATTTCGTCAAGTACATCAGGAACAGATAAGCTTGAAAATACCCTTAATAATACATCATCTTCTTCGACAGATGATGAGCTTATGGATGTTTGTAAGCAGTTCGAGGCGTATTTTATAGAGCAGGTGCTTAAAGAAATGAAAAATACTATACCTGAAACAGAGAGCACATCAGCATCTATGTCGCAGCTTAAAGATTATTATGAAGATCAGCTTCTTACTGAGTATTCATCTGATATTGCCAATCAAGGCGACGGAATCGGGCTTGCACAGACACTCTATGAACAGATGAAGAGAAATTATAATCTGTAGACGGTTTATGAAAACTTAATTTGCAAAATAAAGCTTATGATATTATACTATTACGTATGTTTCATAAGCTTTTTTCTATTGCTTAATACTATAGAAAGGATCTTCAATTGGAAATTCTTACCGGATATGTTGATCATATCACTTACCGCAATGAAGAAAATGGATATACGGTTCTTGAGTTATGTGCGTCGCATCAGATGGTTACCTGTGTGGGCAAATTTGCTGATATAGTAGCAGGAGCTTCGTACGAATTTAGGGGAGAGTATAGTAATCATCCTCTTTACGGCAGGCAGCTTCAGGTGCAGGAATATATCCCCAAAAAACCTGATGACGTTGCTGCTATGGAGAGGTATTTAGGCTCAGGCGCAATCAAGGGCATAGGAGCGGCTCTTGCGGCGAGAATAGTTGACAGATTTGCAGAAGATACATTTGATATAGTTGAAAACGAACCCGAAAGACTTGCTGAGGTCAAGGGTATCAGCATGAAAAAAGCAAGAGAAATCTCTGATCAGATGATAAAACGCAAAGATTTAAGAGAGGCGATTATATTTCTTCAGGAATACGGCATCTCTCTTACGCTGGCCATGAAGATATACAAGATTTATGGCAACGGCGTATATAGAATAATCAAAGAAAATCCTTATCTTTTAGCAGAGGATATTCCGGGCGTAGGATTTAAGATTGCCGACGATATAGCAAGAAGAGCCGGCATGGATAATGACAGTGATTTTAGAATCAGATGCGCAATAATGTATATACTCTTTCAAGCATCACTATCAGGTCATACTTACCTGCCCCAAGATATCCTGACCAGAAACACGGCGCATATCTTAGGGCTTGATATAGAGCGGTTTGAGAAGTGCTACTTAGACCTTGCTATAGAAAAAAAGATATTCAGAAAAGAAAAAAATGGAGAAAAAATAATCTTTTCTTCAATTATGTACCATACAGAGCTTAGCATAGCTGCCAACCTAAGACAGCTTAATATAAGCGCTGATGTGGATGAGACTTCCGTTAAAAAGGGAATAGAAAAAATTGAAAAAAACACAGGCATAAGTCTTCAGGACAAACAAAGGGAAGCGGTGCTTGAAGCCTCAAGAAAAGGTGTGCTTGTAATAACCGGAGGGCCGGGTACAGGTAAGACTACCACTATTAATGCCATAATTAAATATTTTGAATTAGAAGGCCTTGATTTTTGCCTTGCTGCCCCGACCGGAAGAGCGGCCAAGCGAATGAG
>CAJOPM010000225.1 GCA_905236225.1 uncultured Eubacterium sp. | reverse complement strand
CGGTATTTGCATTAATGTTAAGAAAATTCAGGAATTTGATCTGCTCATAAGAAGAAGGATTATATACGAACAAATCGTAAAGATGGCCGAAAAAAAGAAAGACATTACTCAGACACATGTGGAAAATGTAATGGCACTTCTTAAAAGCAGCGGGAATAAAAAAGTAAATTTGCCATATGATTTAGTGGCTCTAAAGAGCTATGATAAGCTCTACATAAAACGGCACAGTGATAAAAAAGAAGAGGTGATTAATAAAACAATTGATGTCTCGTCAGATTCATTTTTTATGATAAATTCAAAAGATAAACTCAGTTGGAGAGTGTTCCCGTTTGATGCAGATATTGGCAAAATTCCCAAATGCAAGTATACGAAATGGTTTGATTATGATAAAATCAGAGACAAGATTGTTCTAAGGAACTATGAAAAAGATGACTATATATGCATATCAACGGATGGGCATACGCAGAGCATCAAAAAATATTTCATCAATAACAAGGTGCGCGCAGATATCAGGAAACATATCGCCATGCTTTGCTCAGGCAGTGAGGTTATATGGATTTGCGGCTACAGAGACAGCGCAGCGTTTAGAGTTGATGCAGATACTAAAATGATATTGGAGTTTAAATATGAAAGAGATAATACATGAATATTTATCAGAAGAGAAACTTAATAATCGTATCAAGGAGCTGGGAGAACAGATAACAGCTGATTTTGAAGGTGAAGAGCTTTATGTGGTCTGCATCCTTAAAGGGGCAGTATATTTTGCGACAGAACTTACAAAACGAATTAATTTGCCTATTACACTTGATTTTATGTCCGCATCAAGCTACGGTGCAGATACAAAGTCCAGCGGAGTGGTTAAGATTACCAGAGATTTAGATGAGAGTCTTAAGGATAAAAATGTATTAATAATTGAGGATATAGTAGATACAGGAAGGACGCTTAGCTATCTTTTAGAGATGCTAAAAAAGCGTCAGCCCAAATCAATCAAGCTTTGTACGCTTTTGGATAAACCTGAAAGAAGAGTTACTGAGGTTAATGTTGATTACTGTGGATTTGAGGTGCCGGATGAGTTTGTTGTGGGATATGGTCTTGACTATGCTCAAAAATACAGGAACCTTCCGTATATCGGGCTGCTTGAATTTGTCGAATCATAAACATAAAAGCATACTTAATTAATATTATTGCCAGAGGATTATACTTATGAAGAAACGTAGAGTATCAGGGATGGGGATATACATAATCTTCATCATAATTTTTGTCGTGGTATGGTATTTCATGACAGCGACAAGTAGAAGTGACACATCGTACACATATAGTGATTTTATAGAAGACGTAGAGAGCAGCGATGTTGTATCTGTAGCAATTACACAGAACAATGAAGTGCCGACAGGAGAGATTACTGTGGTGCTAAGCGATGCGACGTCTAAAGAGATAGCCGTTTCGGATGTCAATAGCGTAGAGAGCTTTTTGCAAAGCTATGATATTCCGTATACGCTCAAAGATGTACCGGGCGAGAGTCTGCTGTCTGATTTGCTTCCGATGCTTGTTGTTTTGGCGGCTGTATTTATTTTGTTTATGGTTATGAATAATCAATCGGCGGCTAATTCGGGCGGCTCTAAGATGATGAATTTTGGAAAAAGCCGGGCTAAGATGACGACCAGTGATCAGCAGACTATTACATTTGCAGATGTTGCGGGACTTAAAGAAGAAAAAGAAGACCTTGAAGAGCTTGTCGGTTTTTTAAAGGATCCTCAGAAATATACTGAGCTTGGAGCTAGAATCCCCAAAGGAGTACTTTTGGTAGGACCTCCCGGTACGGGTAAGACGCTTCTTGCTAAAGCCGTTGCAGGGGAAGCGGGCGTTCCGTTTTTTAGTATTTCAGGTTCTGATTTTGTGGAGATGTTTGTCGGCGTTGGTGCATCAAGAGTTAGAGATTTGTTTGCTGAGGCCAAGAAGAATTCGCCTTGTATTGTCTTTATAGATGAGATTGATGCGGTAGCCAGAAGAAGAGGAACCGGAATGGGCGGCGGACATGATGAAAGAGAGCAGACTTTAAACCAAATGCTTGTAGAAATGGACGGATTTGGAGTAAATGAAGGCATCATTGTCTTAGCTGCGACCAACAGAGTAGACATACTTGATCCGGCGATTATGAGACCGGGACGTTTTGACAGAAAAGTCGGCGTCGGAAGACCGGATATAGCAGGAAGAGAAGAAATATTAGAAGTTCATTCAAAGAACAAGCCGCTTGGCGACGACGTTGATATACATCAGATAGCTCAGACGACGGCAGGATTTACGGGAGCTGACCTTGAAAATCTTATGAATGAGGCAGCTATATTTGCAGCCAAAGAAGACAGAGCATACATTATTCATGATGACATTAAGAAAGCGTTTGTCAAAGTCGGTATCGGTGCCGAGAAGAGAAGCAAGGTTATATCTGATAAGGAAAAGAAGATTACGGCATACCACGAGTCAGGACATGCTATTTTATTCCATTTGCTACCCGATGTTGGACCGGTATATTCTGTATCCATCATTCCGACCGGAATGGGGGCAGCAGGTTATACAATGCCTCTTCCTGAAAGAGATGATATGTTTAATACCAAGGGAAAGATGATTCAGGAGATTATCGTAGATCTTGGAGGGCGCGTGGCAGAGGAATTGATATTTGACGATATCACAACCGGTGCTTCACAGGATATAAAACAGGCAACAGCTATTGCTAAGGCGATGGTTACAAGATACGGCATGTCAGAAGATGTCGGCCTTATATGTTATGATAATGATGAGAATGAAGTATTTATTGGACGTGATTTGGCTCATACACGCGGATATGGTGAAGACGTGGCTTCGAAGATAGACAGTGAAATAAAGAGAATCATTGATGAATGCTATGGTAAGGCAAAGAAAATTATCAATGATAATATTCAAATACTTCATGAGTCGGCAAAGCTGCTTCTTGAAAAAGAAAAGATTAGTCGAGCTGAGTTTGAGGCTCTTTTTGAGAAGGAAGAGACAGATCCGGTTATGTCAAATTGATGAATACAATCAAATGTGACATAAACAGGGATTAATTGGTGGTTGTGCGAAGCATTTTGTGTAAAATGAGAATTACATAGTGTGTAATTTACACAAAAAAACTCATATGTTTTGGTTATGTTTGTGCACACTTGTTTTAATGCAGATGGTAATATATTCACTGTAAAACCCCCAATACATTTTATATTTTACTATAACCCATAGTGAAAATACCTTCTCCTAAAGCAGCCCATCGGGCTGCTTTTTTTGTACTATGTTTACTATACACATATAGGAGGAATAATGGATAGCAAAAAGGTTTTTGAATACAACAGAGTGCGTGAATATTTAATGATGATGAGACCTGTGCTTGATAAAGCTGCGCTTTTTAGTGATGAGAGCGAAGATTATCTGATTCCGCCGGAACCGGATTGTTTCGATAATGTCAAAATCAGATTCCGTACATTTAAGAATAACGTTGATGCAGTTTTGATTGTATATGACGACAAAGAAGAAGTTATGGAAAAAGTCGAAAGTGTCGGGGTATTTGATTATTATGAAACAAGCGTACAGCTTTCGGATGTGGATTTTAAATATTATTTTGAGATAATATCAGGCCGTATTACATGTATATATGACAAGGTTGGCGTGGGTAATAAAGGCCAGCTAAGAGATCCGTTTTGCATAAGACCGGGATTTCATGTTCCGAGCTGGGCAAAAGGCGCAGTAATGTATCAGATTTTTACCGATAGGTTCTATAACGGCGACTACGATAATGATGTAATAGATGGAGAGTATAGCTATTTGGGAAGACATAGTCATAAGGCTATTACTTGGGATAAAATACCGGATGCTCATAATACGGCTGAGTTTTACGGAGGAGACTTAGAAGGCATTCGAAAGAAACTTGATTATCTTCAGGATTTAGGCGTTGAGGTAATTTATCTTAACCCAATATTTGTATCCCCTTCAAATCACAAATACGATACGCAGGATTATGATTACGTAGATCCGCATTTCGGAAGAATTGTCAAAGATGGAGGAAGAGTGTTATCTCCGGGTGAAAAAGATAATACTAATGCCGAAAAATATATGATACGTACCACTGACATGGCTAATCTTGAGGCCAGTAATGAAGTGTTTGCCAATCTTACAAAAGAAATACATCAGCGTGGCATGAAGATTATATTGGATGGTGTATTTAATCATTGCGGATCCTTTAACAAGTGGATGGATAGGGAAAAGATATATAAAAATAAGAGTGGGTATATGACCGGTGCTTATATCGAAAAGGAAAGCCCATACAGAGAATTTTTCGGTTTCAGCGATGACAGTAAGTGGCCGGATAACGGATGCTATGACGGATGGTGGGACCATGAGACATTGCCGAAACTGCAATATGAGCAATCGCCCAAGTTGGAGGAATATATTTTGGGAGTTGCAAAAAAATGGTTAAAAGCGCCTTATAATATTGATGGGTGGCGTTTGGATGTTGCGGCCGACCTTGGCAAAAGTGAAGAATTTAACCATAAATTTTGGAAGAAGTTCAGAAAAGAAGTAAAAAGTGTAAATCCTGATGCACTTATATTAGCGGAGCATTATGGTGATGTGACGGCATGGCTTGACGGTGACGAGTGGGATACCGTTATGAATTATGATGCGTTTATGGATCCGGTCACATGGTTTATGACCGGAGTTAACAAGCATTCTGAAATATATCAGCCTGAGTCGCAAGGTAATATTACGCAGTTCCTTGAGACAATGAATACTTATATGAATAAATTCCCGACGCAGTCACTTTATTGTGCAATGAATGAACTGTCTAATCATGATCATTCGAGGTTTTTAACCAGAACTAATCATATGACCGGGCGCGTGACGAACCTCGGAGCTAAGGCTGCAAGCCAGGGCGTTAATAAGGCTATATTAAGAGCGGCAGTTATTCTGCAGATGACCTGGCCGGGAGCCCCGACTATTTACTATGGAGATGAAGCCGGAGTCTGTGGCTTTACAGATCCTGACAATAGACGTACATATCCTTGGGGCAGGGAAGATAAGGAGCTGATTTCCTTCTTCAAAGAAGTAATAAAGATTCACAAGAGCAGTAAAGTCTTTAGAACCGGCTCAATCAAGATGGTCAAAGGAGAGACGGATATTTTAGGCTACGGACGTTTCTCAAGACAGGAGCAATTTATAACTATAATTAACATAAGCTCACAGCCGGGCACAATTTCAATCCCTGCATGGGAACTTGGAATACCAAGAAAAGGGGTGCTTGAACAACTTATATTCAGTAATGAGACAGGATATTCAATAGCACCTATTAAATATGAGCTTGATAACGGATGCTTTGATATACAAATGCAAAAGTATTCGGCGGTTATACTTAAAAAAGTTGGTGAGGTATAAAGCTGGCCGCCCTTGTTTGCTGAGCTGTTGATGCGAGGGAAAGTAGCATAAACAATGGCTTAAGCCGAATTTGAAAAAATTGATGAAAAAATCTAAAAAAGATGTTGACAGCAAGGATGCTTGATGATAAAATAATCCTTGCTGTTACAAAAAAAGCAGTGGCAAATCCCATAAAGAACGGGAATTGCCCTTATGCGGAGAGATATCGAAGTGGTCATAACGAGGCGGTCTTGAAAACCGTTTGTCCGCAAGGGCGCGTGGGTTCGAATCCCACTCTCTCCG
>CAJOPM010000224.1 GCA_905236225.1 uncultured Eubacterium sp. | reverse complement strand
TATATGCCGTAATTCTTGCAGCGGTATCCTTAGTGCTTGAGATGTTTAATGTAACCGGTATCGTTGTTGAGTATTTGGGAATTACGCTTGGTCTTTATCTTTTTTATCTTGGCGTAGAAGCTCCGGAATATAATGAACTGATAAGGGTAATTCCAAAGCTTGAAGAGGCAAAGAGGCAGGCAGATGAAGCCAACAAGGCTAAGTCTGAATTTCTTGCCAGTATGTCTCATGAAATACGCACCCCCATCAATTCAATATTGGGTATGAATGAAATGGTAATAAGAGAGGCACGGGAGAATAACGTAATCACCTATGCAAAGAATGTTGAGAGCGCCGGCAGGAATTTGCTTATGCTTATAAATGACATTCTTGATTTTTCGAAAATAGAGGCCGGACGTATAGAAATAATTGATGCCCCGTACCGTTTGAGTTCCCTTTTAAATGACCTTGTGAATGCTACACAAGTAAAGGCTGATGCAAAGGGACTTGAGTTTGCAATAGAAGTAGATAAGAACATTCCTGATGAGTTGTATGGAGACGAATCAAGGATTGTACAGATTATTAATAATCTTCTTTCAAATGCTGTTAAATATACTAATACGGGTAAAGTTACGTTTGAAGTTGGTATGTCAGAGTCTGAAAACGGCATAGACTTATGTGTTGATGTAAGTGATACTGGAATAGGGGTAAAGCATGAGGATATAGACAAGCTGTTCCTAAAATTTGAAAGAGTAGACCAGGTAAGAAATAAAAATGTAGAAGGAACAGGACTCGGTCTTGCTATTACCAAACAGCTTGTTGAAATGATGGGCGGCAGTATAGGGGTTGAAAGCGAATATGAAGTGGGCAGCAGATTTTATGTGCGCCTGCCGCAAAGAGTAGTTTCAGATGAGCCGATAGGAGATTTTAAACAAAAATTCTTAGACAGTATAGATAAATCAAAGGAATATAAAGAAAGCTTCGTAGCTCAGGATGTGAGATTGCTGGTGGTGGATGATACGCCTATGAATCTGCAGGTTATTGAAGGTTTGCTAAAAAAGACAAGAATTAATATAGATGCTGCAATCAGTGGACAAGATGCACTGGAACTGACTAAAAATACCAAGTATGATTTGATTTTGATGGATCAAAGAATGCCTAAGATGAGTGGTTCGGAGACTCTTTGGCGCATTAGAGAGCAAAGCGATGGACTTAATGATACCACGCCAGTTATATGTCTTACCGCAGATGCCGTAACGGGAGCAAGAAACAGATATTTAACAGAAGGATTTGATGATTATCTTGCAAAGCCGGTCGAGGGAGAACAACTGGAAAAAGCTATAATGAGAATGTTGCCGACTGATAAATTTACAGTTGTTGATGCAGATGCAGATGGCGGCGACAATGGAGCATTTTTGCCGGAATTTTATGATTCCCAGGCAGATATGGATTATGAACAGGCTATAAAGTATAACTTAAATGATACCCAGCTAATAGAGACAATAAAGATATTTTATGATAGTATAGATGAGAATGCCAATCTTATATCAAAGTATGCACAGGATGAAGATTATGAAAACTATGGGATTTTTGTGCATGCTCTAAAAAGTTCGGCAAGAATAATAGGCGCAATGAGAATGTCAGGAATGTCTGCTGAGTTTGAAGGTGCAGCTGATAGGGCAAAAGATGCGGATGAAGCAGCCATCCTTATGGTTAAGGCCGGAACACCTAGGCTTGTGGCGCTGTATCGTTCATATAAGGATATACTAAGTCCGCTTTTTGGAGGGGATACTTCATCAAAGGCAGATATTATGCAGGCGGATGATGAGCTTATTAGAGAACTTTATGCAGCAACGCTTGAATATGCTCAGATTTTTGATATTGACAGTATAGAAGCGATGCTAAAACAAACAGAAAAATACAGTTTCCCAAAGGATGAAGAACTCAGAATTGCAGCACTTAAGAAGGCTGTGATTAATTCTGATTGGGACAAAATAGAGAATATAGCACGGGGAAGAGATTAGTATGACTAAAGTGTTTTTTATATTAGAACAGCAAAAATCTTTTGTAGCAAGGACGCTTATAGGCGAATTAGAAAAATTAGACATAGATATTGTTGAGGAATCAATGGATGTTAGCAAGATAGAAAATCGTGATGATTTGCCGGCAATATGGTTTTTTTATTTTGATGATTCTCAAAACAAAGATGTTCAGGAAGTTTTAGAATATGCACTGGAATGTGTAGAAAAAGAAGATATACGTTTATTTATCGGAGGAGCTAAAGCAGAGATAGATTATTTGCTAAAAGATTTTTCAAGTGGACTTATTACTGATATTTTTGAAAGACCTTTTAATGCAGTAGATGTTTCAGAACGTCTAAAAGACGAGGAAGGCAATATTAAGAGGTCTTTTTATGCCAAGAAGATTCTGATTGTTGATGATGATCCTGTGCTGCTTCACTCAATGAAGAGTACTTTAGAAAGAGATTACAGAGTTTATACAGCAAATTCCGGTCTTAATGCACTTAAATTATTATCCAAAATACATGTGGATCTTATTTTGCTTGATTATGAGATGCCTACGGTAAAAGGACCTGAGGTGGCAGATATGATTAAGGGTAATCCGGACTATAGCGATATCCCGATTATGTTCCTTACAGCAAAAAATGACGTAAAAAGTGTTATGACAGCCAAAAATTTAGGTAGTGTAGATTATATACTTAAGTCTACTCC
>CAJOPM010000223.1 GCA_905236225.1 uncultured Eubacterium sp. | reverse complement strand
GAATATGTGATGTATGTTGTATTATCATCCGTTCCAACTGCAGCCGCATAAGATGTAAGTGCTGCAAGTTCTGCAAGCCGGCAATGTCTGCCTTCACTTGTGCGTCTTACAAGTTCTTCCTTAACGTCTGATGAAAAAGACATAGTTTGTATCCCTCTTACTTAGTTGTATCGTCAATATCTCTGTGTTCGAGTTTAATACCGATACTGTCTTTGCATCTTGCAGATATTCTTTCGTAAAATCCTTCAGCCATCGTAACCGAACGATGCTTACCTCCGGTACAACCTATAGCCAATATGATTTGTGTCTTGCCTTCGCTTATATATTTAGGGATAAGAAACGAAATCATATCTTCTAATTTGTCCAAAAAGACCTCGCCGTCTCCATCGGACATTACATAATCTTTAATCTTTTTATCTCGCCCTGTTAAATATCTGAGATTCTCATCATAGTACGGGTTAGGCAAAAACCTGACATCAAAAATAAGATCGGCATCCTGTGGAATTCCGAATTTAAAACCAAATGATACAATATGAAGCACCAGGTTTTTTATATCATCCGTTTTTAAAAATATTCTCTTAATCTCGGCATTTAGCTCTCTGGTAAGCAGGTGCGAAGTATCTATAATGTAATTTGCCATACCCTTTAGGGGCTTTATCAGCATGCGCTCCTTATCAATTCCCGTCTGTACTCTGCCCTCTGCCGAAAGCGGATGACGTCTTCTGGTCTCTTTATATCTTTTAAGCAAAGTCTTATCATCGGCATCAAGAAATAACACCTCATATGAGATGTTATTCTTAGTCATATTCTTCATAACATTCATGACCTGATCTATATCGCCTTTGCCCCCGGCATTTCTGATATCTATCCCCATTGCGACATTTTGCATCTCAGGATTTTCATACGCCAATGATGCAAATTTATCCATCAGGGAAATCGGCAGATTATCGACACAGAAAAATCCCATATCCTCTAAGATTTTAAGTGCTGTCGATTTGCCGGCGCCGGACATTCCCGTCAAAATAATAAATTTCATTTTTTAATTAAAATCTCCTAAAAACTTAACTTCAGGCTCTAGTTTTACTCCGAAATCATTATATACTTTTTGATAAACCACCTTTATCAGGTTATAAATATCCTGCGAGGTGGCTTCATCTTTATTAATGATAAATCCGGCATGCTTTGTCGAGACCTGAGCGCCTCCATATGAGAGACCTTTTAGATTTGCATCTTCTATCAGCTTTGCCGCGTAATAGCCTTGCGGACGCTTAAAGGTGCTTCCTGCACTCGGATACTCAAGCGGCTGTTTTTGAAATCTTAGTTTCTTAAATTCATCAGTTCTTCTCTTGATTTCATCCGGATTACCCACTTCCAGCGTAATCTTAGCTCCGAGTACCACATAATTAAGGTCAGGTACAATGCTGTGCCTATAGGATAATTTGAGCTGATTAGGATTCATCATATTTACTTTCCCTAAATGATCCATTATAAGAGCATAGTCCAATATATCCTTCATTTCAGATTCATATGCTCCGGCATTCATAACTACAGCACCGCCAATGGTTCCGGGAATTCCCGATGCAAATTCCATGCCCTTTAGTCCTAGCGATGCTGCTTTTGCTGCAACGCTCGCAAGCTTGGCGCCCGCCTGAGCCCTGATGGTTCCATATCTTCCCGCAACCATCGCTTCTATTTCACCGGCTCTTTGACCAAGCTCTATAATTGCACCTCTATATCCCTTGTCAGATACTAACAGATTGCTGCCGTTACCTTTGAAGTAATAAGGCACGTGTAGTTTTTTTAGCATGCTGATCAGAGGAGGAATCTGCCATACTTCGGGCAACAGAAAAAAATCCGCATATCCACCTGTCCTAAATGTCGTATGGAAAGACATGTCTTCATTTTCTCTAACCTGATCAATTTCCAATAATGATAATAATTCTACCCTTACCTGTTCAATATCCATCGCGCTACCTATCTGTCTATAAATGCAATGTAACCTCTATATGCTTCATAAATATCTGCTTTACTCGTAATCTCCCACGGTGCATGCATATTAAGAACAGCTACTCCGCTGTCAATAACCTGCATTCCGTAATTTGCCAAAATATATGCTATCGTTCCGCCGCCGCCCTGGTCGACTTTGCCAAGCTCGGCTGTCTGGAAATTAACCCCTGCCTCATCCATAACGCCTCTTAGCATAGCTACATACTCAGCATTTGCATCATTTGAACCGCTCTTGCCTCTTGCTCCGGTGTATTTATTAAATACCAATCCTCTTCCAAAGTATGCACTGTTATTTTTCTCCATAACTTCAGGATAATTAGGATCAAATGCAGCACTTACATCAGATGAAAGCACCATTGAATTGGCAAGCGCCCTTCTTACATAAATGTCACCGCTCTTACCGCTAAGAAGCAATAACTCAGCAACGGTATTTTCAAAGAATTTAGAATGCATTCCGGTAGCTCCGACGCTTCCGATTTCTTCTTTATCTACAAGAAGACACACTGCCGTATGGCAAGGCACATCTATCTGCATCATAGCCATAAACGAAGGATATGCACACACCCTGTCATCCTGACCGTACCCCATAATCATACTCTTGTCAAATCCTAAGTCCCTTGCTTTACCTGCAGGCACGACCTCAATCTCGGCTGATAAGAAATCCTCTTCTTCTATATTGAGCTCTTTTTTTAGAATAGCTAAAATATTTTCTTTTACCTTGTCTTTCTTTTTATCGTCTTTATCATCGGATTTAAGCGGCTCCGAGCCTATAAGTACATTAAGCTTCTCGCCCTCTATAACCTTGGCTGCTTTTTTATCAAGCTGATCTTGAGCTAGATGAATAAGCAAATCACTTACTCCAAATACCGGATCTGTCGATTTTTCTCCTATTGCAAATTCTATGGTCGTAAGATCTTTCTTTACAACTGTTCCATGCAGCGCAAGCGGCAATGTTACCCACTGATATTTTTTGATACCACCATAGTAGTGAGTATCAAGAAATGCCATCTGTGTATCCTCATAGAGCGGGTTTTGTTTTAAATCAAGTCTCGGTGAGTCAATATGCGCGCCTAAGATATTCATACCTTCTTCTATGCCCTTTTCGCCGACTATAAACATAGCTATGCCCTTCATCTGGTTTACAGCTATTACCCTGTCTCCCGGCTTTAGAGCCTTCTTTTCTTTTATCACATCTTCAATGTCTACAAATCCAGCCTCTTTGGCGAGCTTTAAGAATTCTCTTACGCACTCTCTTTCTGTCTTGCAGCATGATATAAACTGTCTATAATTTTCAGCAAATTCAAATACCTTTTCTCTATCCTGCTCGCTATATTTTTCCCATGCATTTTTACGTTCCATTATAAATGTCCTCCTATATGTTTATCCTTTATCCATTCCTTCCTGTACTCTGCGATAGAGCTCCTCTGCCGCATTGTACCCCATCTTCTTTGCTCTGTGATTAACGGCTGCTGCCTCACATATAACAGCTAAGTTTCTTCCCGGTCTTATAGGAATCGACTGAGATATTACTTTTGTCCCAAGTATCTCGGTGTACTGTTCCTGTAAACCTAATCTGTCAAATTCTTTTTCTTTTTGCCACTCTTCAAGATTAATAATATAATCTATATTCTGTCTTTCTTTGACACTTTCCACTCCGAACATAGTCTTGACATCGATAATGCCAATTCCCCTAAGTTCTATAAAATACCTTGTTATCTCCGGAGCTGTGCCAACAAGTGTGTGGTCATTTATTTTTCTAATCTCTACAACGTCATCCGTAACTAATCGGTGGCCTCTTTTTATAAGCTCAAGTGCTGCCTCGCTCTTTCCTATTCCGCTCTCTCCGGTAATCATAAGTCCCTCACCGTAGCAGTCAACGAGCACGCCGTGTATTGAAATTCTCGGTGCAAGTTCCCATGAGAGCAGGTATATAAGCTCCGCCATAAAAACCGAAGTCTCCATACTGGTACCTAAGATAGGTATCCCGTTCCTTTGCGCAATGTCTTTAAATCCATCTATCGGCTCAAAATCCCTTGCAAATATTATACAGGGTATTGAATACGAAAGAAATTCTTCAAATACATGCGCCTTTTTTACCGGGTCCATCTTCTTTAAAAACGAATGTTCAACCGTACCTATTATCTGTACTCTTTCCTCTTCAAAATGCTCAAAATATCCGTTGAGCTGCAGCGCAGGACGATTAACGTCTCTTTTTTTAATAAATTGTTTCTCTAAATCTATTCCTTCCGTAAAGACCTTAAGATTCATCTCTTCAACAATTTTCTTGACACTAACCTGACTCATTGTCCAAATCCCCCTTTGCATCTTTGTGGAAAAAATCATATACGGCCTGAGCCGAGGGCATATCCATAGATTCTACCTTGCTAAGCGTCCCTACATCTGCCGTGCGAATACCTTCGAGTCCCATAAATGTTTTCATAAGTGCTCGTCTTCTCTTAGGACCTATTCCATCTATGTCATCCAGTATAGAGTGCACCTGCCCTTTTGAGCGAAGCGAACGATGATACTCTATGGCAAATCTGTGAGCTTCATCCTGTATTCTGGTTATAAGCATAAAACCTTCGGAGTGCGTATCTATGGGAAGCTCTTTGTTGTCAAAATACAGGCCTCTTGTTCTGTGCCTGTCGTCTTTGACCATACCACACACCGGAATATTAAGCCCTAATTCATCTAAAACTTTAAGCGCAATATTTACCTGTCCTCTGCCGCCATCCATTAAAATTATATCAGGAAATGCCGCAAATCCGCTCATTATTTCAGAGTTATTATTCTGCATTTCTTCGCGCATCTTTTTCCCGCGTTTAAATCTGCGGCTGAGCACCTCATACATTGAAGCATAATCATCAGGGCCTGTTACTGTTTTTATCTTAAACTTGCGATACTGACCCCTGCTCGGACGTCCCTTCTCATATACTACCATAGATCCGACGCTTTCGTATCCGCTTGTATTTGAAATATCATATGCTTCGATCCTGTTAAGATTTGACATTCCCAGTATTTCTTCTATTTGTCTTAGCGCTCCTGTGGTTCTTTCTTCTTCTCTTTTTATTCTTTCGATATCTCTGTCTAAAACCATTCTGGCGTTCTGAGCCGCAAGAACAATGAATTTTTCTTTGGTGCCCTTTTTGGGAAATGTAATCGTTACCTTCTTGCCTTTTTTATTTGAAAGCATTTCGCCAAGAAGCTTAGCTTCATCAAACGGTTCCTGGAATATAATCTCGGACGGTATATACGGCGTTCCTGAATAAAACTGCTTGGCAAAACTTTTTAATATTTCGCCTATCTGTTCTCCTATCGGAATATTCATAAAGAAATGTTCTCTTCCGATAAGCCGCCCGTCTCTTACAAAGAATACCTGGACAACTGCTTGCGCCACATCCTTTGCGAGTGCTATATAATCCCTGTCCTCTCCGCCAAAGGTAAGCATTTTTTGCTTCTGGGCAATCTGCTTTAGAGCGTTTATCTGTTCTTTATATTCTCCTGCTTTCTCATAGTCTAATTTATCTGATGCGCTATACATTTTTTCTTCAAGCTCATCTAACAGGCTCTTGTAGTCCCCATTTAAAAATGCAACCGCTGCATCTATTCTCTTTCTATAGTCTTCGGATGATATATAGCCCTGGCATGGGGCAAGGCATCTTTCAATATGATAATTAAGACAAGGTCTGTCTTTTGCTATATCTTTTGGGAGTTTTTTATTACAGGTGCGAAGCATATATGCTTTGTCCAAAAGCTCTATAGTCTCTCTTACAGCATCAGAGCTTGTATAGGGCCCAAAATATTTGGACTTATCTTTTTTCATTCTTCTTGAAAACATAACTCTGGGAAATTCCTCCCCCAGAGTTACTTTAATATAAGGATAACTCTTGTCATCCTTAAGCATAGTATTATATTTTGGGCGATGCTCTTTTATTAGATTACACTCAAGTACTAAAGCCTCTAATTCAGAATCGGTAAGAATATACTCAAAGCGAGCTATATTCTCAACCATCTTCTCAATCTTGGCTCCTTTATTAGTGCTTCTTTGAAAATACTGACGCACTCTTTTTTTGAGGCTGATAGCTTTACCTATATAGATAATTGCATCATCCTTATCGTGCATCAGATACACTCCCGGATGATCCGGGAGCTTTTTTAATTCCTGTTCTATATCGAACACGAAGCATCACTCTCCTCGAAGCAGTCTTTCCAATCTGTCTTCTTCATCTCCGCCGCTTGATATCTTTTCTTCTTTAGCTTCCTTGACTTCTTTAGTTGTGTCTATTTTAGGCTTTGCTTCCTCTTCTTTTAGCTCTTTTGTAACTTCCTTGGCAATTTTAAGAGATATATCTTCTACAACCTCATCAGCCTGCTTTTTGATTGGATGGTTAATCTCAAGTTTTGATTTTACCTCATCATCCGTTATCGTAACATCGATATGCTCTGCTTTGATGTTTGCCATCCTAATGGCCGTCTTCTCATCTATCTGAGCGATATCCTCAGGATCCACCTCTTGTGGCTCTGCCTGATCAGGCTCTTCATTAGCAATCTTTTCTGCAGTTGGCTCTTCCTTTACGACCTCTGCTTCAGTAGGCTGCGCCATGGAAATCTCTGCTTCGGCAGGCTGCGCCTTGGCAATCTTTTCTTCAGCAGGTTCTTCATCAGGACTAAGAAGGTCAATAGGCTCATTCTTTGAGACAGGCTTCATTTTAATCCTGCTCTTTTCTTTTTTCTTTGACTCTTCATCCTCCTCAGGCTCCTCAATGCCCTTAAGTTTACGGAATATCTTCATAAACTCTTTACCTGTTATGGTCTCGTGTTCATACAGATAATCCGCTATCTCATCAAGGACTTCCCTGTTTTCGCTAAGCAGCTCTTTTGCCTGCTCATATGCATCTTTAAGTATCTTTTTGACTTCTTCGTCAATCTGGCTTGCAGTTTCTTCACCGCAATTAAGCACAGCTCTTCCGTCTAAATATCTGTTCTCTATTGACTCAAGGCCCATAAGCCCGAATTTATCGGACATACCGTATTGTGTAACCATGGCTCTTGCCGTCTTTGTTGCCTTTTCTATATCATTAGATGCACCGGTAGTTACTGAATCAAATACAATTTCTTCAGCAGCACGACCTGCCATAAATGTTACTATGTCAGCTCTAAGTTCTTTTTCCGTCATAAGATACTTCTCTTCTTCGGGAACCTGCATAACATAGCCTAGCGCGCCCATAGTTCTCGGTACAATCGTAATCTTTTGAACGGGCTCTGAATCTTTTTGCAATGCGGTTACAAGCGCATGACCTACCTCGTGGTATGCTACGATTCGCTTCTCTTCCTCACCGAGTATTCTGTCTTTTTTCTCTTTACCGGCGATAACCAATTCAACCGCCTCAAAAAGATCTTCCTGACTTACATATTTTCTGCCGCTCTTAACAGCGTTAATCGCAGCTTCGTTAATCATATTTGCAAGGTCTGATCCTACTGCGCCGCTCGTAGCCAGTGCTATCTCGTCAAAGTCTACCGTATCATCCATAAGAACGTCTCTGGCGTGGACTTTAAGAGTCTCAACCCTTCCCTTAAGATCCGGTTTTTCTACGATAATACGTCTGTCAAAACGTCCCGGTCTAAGAAGCGCCTTGTCTAATACTTCAGGTCTGTTTGTAGCAGCAAGAATCATGACACCTTTGGATGAGTCAAATCCGTCCATCTCTGCAAGGAGCTGATTAAGTGTCTGCTCGCGTTCATCATTGCCGCCGCCGTAATGACCGTCACGACTCTTACCTATAGCATCAATCTCGTCTATAAATATTATACAAGGGGCTTGTTTTTGAGCTTCTTTGAACAAATCTCTGACTCTTGAAGCACCTACTCCGACAAACATCTCAACAAACGCAGATCCTGCCATAGAGAAAAACGGAACTCCGGCCTCTCCTGCAATTGCCTTTGCAAGAAGTGTCTTACCTGTTCCCGGAGGGCCTACGAGCAAAGCACCTTTTGGAAGTTTTGCTCCTATAGCCGTATACTTCTTGGGATTATTCAAAAAGTCCACAGCTTCCTGAAGTGATTCCTTGGCTTCATCCTGTCCGGCAACGTCCTTAAACGTAACTCCGGTTTCTTTTTCGACATAAACCTTGGCGTTGCTTTTTCCAACGCCCATGATTCCACCGGAGCCACCCATTCTTCTCATTGCGAATCCTAAAATAATCCATATAATGACGATCGGAATAATAAAGCTTAATATATTATAAATTACACTTGCCGTAGTATTCGGAATAGTACCGTTGATTTCTACCTCGTGCTCTTCTAGCAAATCAAGCAGATCATCATCTGTAATCCTTGCCGTATAGTAGGTGGTGGTAAGAATATTGTCCTTAGAGTCTGATTCGCTTTTGGGCACAATATTAATCTGATAACTTTCAAATGTTACGCTCTCAACCTCATCATCTTCTACCATATCGAGAAATTTTGAGTAACTGATTTCCTGATTAGACAGCTGAGAAATGCGGCTGGTCAAAAAGCTCATTATAAAGAGCATAAAAAGCGCAGCAAATACAAATATCAGTATTGTCTGTCCGTTTTTATTATTACGTCCGTTATTGTTACCACCATTGCCTGGTCCTTGGTTGTTATTGTCCATATTATCCTCCGCACATTCTATCGAAGTGCTCTACTTGTTTTTAATTGCGCTCTCCACAAAACTCTTGAACAAAGGATGCGGATGATTCGGGCGGGATTTGAGCTCAGGATGCGCCTGTGTTGCGATAAAGAACGGATGATCGCTTATTTCTATCATCTCTACGATTCTGCCATCCGGCGACATACCGCAAAGTTTCATACCATTCTCAATTAATATATTTCTGTAATCGTTGTTCACCTCATAACGGTGTCTGTGTCTTTCACTGATAATTTCACTATTATATACTTTATATGCATTTGAATCTTTTTCAAGCACGCATTTGTATGCTCCAAGTCTAAGGGTTCCCCCTATATCTTCAACTCCATCCTGATCAGGCATAAGTGCTATTACCGGATGGTTGGTTGAAGGCATAAATTCGACACTGTGAGCATCATTAATATTACATACATTCCTGGCAAACTCAACAATGGCAAGCTGCATTCCAAGACATAGTCCCAAATACGGAATCTTATTTTCTCTGGCATATTTTATTGCACAAATCTTGCCATCGATTCCTCGATCGCCGAATCCTCCCGGAACCAAAATTCCGCTGACCGATCCTAAAACGTCAGATACATTGTCCTCATTAATTGTTTCTGAGTCAACCCACTTGATGTTGACCGTCGCCTTGCTGGCAATGCCGCCGTGCTTAAGCGCCTCTACTACTGAAATATATGCATCATGAAGAGTTATATATTTACCTACAAGGGCTATCTCAACTTCCTGCGTAGGATGCTTAAGTGCCTCAACCAAATTGTTCCAATCGCTAAGATCAGGTTTTGGACAGTCAAGCTGAAGGCAATCGCATGCAACCTTGGCAAGATTTTCATTTTCCATCATAAGCGGAGCTTCGTATAGATACTCCACATCAAGGTTCTGTAACACTCTGTCGCTTTGTACATTACAAAACAGCGCTATCTTATCCTTGATTGCCTGATCGAGCGGCTGCTCGCTTCGACATACGATAACATCCGGCTGGATTCCCATACTCTGCAAATCCTTAACAGATGTTTGCGTCGGTTTGGTCTTAAGTTCGCCTGATGCCTTGATATAAGGAATAAGCGTGACGTGTATAAGCATAGCGTTTTCTTTTCCGACTTCCTGCTGGAACTGTCTTATGGACTCTATAAACGGCTGACTTTCGATATCACCAACTGTACCGCCCACCTCTATAATAGCAATATGGAGCTCATCAGATGTGAAATTTCTGTAAAATCTGCTCTTTATCTCATTTGTGATATGCGGTATAACCTGTACTGTACCGCCACCGTAATCGCCTCTGCGCTCTTTTTGAAGCACCGACCAATATACCTTACCTGTCGTAACATTGGAATTTTTGGTCAAATTCTCATCTATAAATCTTTCATAATGTCCAAGATCAAGATCCGTCTCTGCGCCATCTTCTGTAACAAAAACTTCTCCATGCTGTATTGGGTTCATAGTTCCGGGATCCATATTTATATAAGGATCAAATTTTTGCATGGTCACTTTATAGCCTCTGGCTTTTAACAGACGTCCTAATGATGCTGCAGTTATTCCCTTTCCTAATCCGGATACTACTCCGCCCGTAACAAACACGTATTTAACCGACATTTTATTCCTCCTAATTTCATGTCTAGTCTTCTTCAACTAATAATTCTCTGAT
>CAJOPM010000222.1 GCA_905236225.1 uncultured Eubacterium sp. | reverse complement strand
CTTTTGATGCGCTTAAGATTTGCATATGAAATATGTCAGCTCCGCTGACGCAAAGAAAGCGCCAAGTCTCGCGAGCGAGACTTGAAACTTGCGCGATTTTGGTAACATTTAGGAGGGAAATTTTAATGAAACACTTAATTACAAAGATTGCTACAATACTTACTACCGTAGCAGTCACACTTACGGCAGTTCCTTGCGTCAGCGCGTATGCTGCTACAGATATGACACAGGGCAAGGCATCATCTACTGAAGAATTGCAATACGAAAGCAGTTCTAAGTCGACTATTTATGCCAGTGCATATAACTACGGCACTATTACCAGTCTTGACCAAAGCGGCGCTACAGCTACTTCAATTACAATGAGCTGGACGGATGCAGCCTTTTCTACATCTGACATTTATACTATCGATTATAATGTATATTATGCCGGCAACAAGGTTGGCGAATATACACAGACTGTAACCGGCGTAAACACCTTTACAATTACAGGTCTTACGGCAGGCAACTATATTTATTTCCATTTAACGAAAAATTCTTCTGACTACGGCTCATACTACTACGCTCAGACGAAGCCTTCTTCCGTGCAGCGTTATAGTTCTTCATATCCATGGTATACATACGGGGGCGGCAAAAAACTACAGCTTTATTTCGGGTATGATTCTTACAATAACTATGTTGTGGATGGCGCGGCCGTTACTCTTTACAGCGCTTCAGGCAAAAAACTCGGCACGAATTATACTACCAAGTATGGAATCGGTTTTGTACACACCAAAGCAAAATCAGCTGCTAAACCTTACAAGGCTGTAATTAAATTTTACTTCCAGTCAGCAGGCGGCAAGAAGTTCTATGGTCCGTGCAAGACACTCTACTGCGTGCCACAGCCTAAATACAAAAAAAGTACGCATACTTCGTCAAAACTCAGTGTAAATTGGAAAAAAGTTTCCGGTGCCCAGTACTATATAGTATATGTAGCAAGAAAGAGAATATCAGATACAACCTCAGTATCAGATCTTAAGTTTAAAAAGATTGGGAAAACAAAGGGAACATCTTATACAATTACAAGATCTCACGGTTCTGCCATTAATACAAGAAAATACAGTTACTTTATTCACGTAATTACAAAAGCTAAGGTCGGAGGAAAAACAGTAAAATCACGCGGTGATTATTATCTGTATAGCTAGGAATCATAACAGGGAGAGGACTGAAAACACAGGCTTCTCCCTTTTTTACTAAAGACCTGCCTGCAAGCCTTTACATTAAATTTAAGTCGGGGAGATACCATGAAAAGCAGCAACCACGAAGGAAGAATAATCCATAAACTCTTTAGAGGCTCTATGCTCGTTATGACTATGGCTTTTGCTATGGCGACGCTGGGGATGCTTGTAGATGGTATAGTCGTAGGAAAATTTATGGGGTCTGTCTGCGTGTCTGCTCTGGGGCTTTGCTCCCCTCTATTTCTTATAGCATCAGCCATTGGCGGGGCTTTTGCAGAAGGCGCTCTGCCGGTTTGTAACAGGGCAATGGCCGAAGGAGATCAAAAGGGAGCCGCAGCAGCATTTTGCCTTTCTGTCGATATCATAGTCGTTTTTGCTATCATATTGAGTGCTCTTTGCTTCATTTTTCGAGGTGAAGCAGCACACATTTTGGGTGCCGCCGATGCAACAGGCGCTCTTTTTGTTAATACAAAAGCTTATATTACAGGTTTTCTTTTTGGAATTCCTGCCATATTGGGCGCTCTTCTTCTTACACCGTTTGCCCAGGCAGATGGCGACCAATCATCTACCATCGCATCTATCATGGCAATGACCATATCCAACATCGCACTGGACTTTATAAACGTCTTTTCCCTAAAATGGGGAATGCTGGGCATAGGTCTTGGCACTGCGTTAAGCTATTATATCGGCATTATTATTCTTGCCACTCATTTCTTTAAAAAGGATGCATCATACCACTTTAATCTGCTAAGCGTTAATATCCAAGACGCCGGCGAAATCCTGCTTACCGGACTGCCTGGTGCAGTAGGAAGGCTTTTGCTTCCCTTTAGGACAATCATCCTTAACCATCTTACCTTAGCCGTAGGAGGCGGCGCTGCCTTGACAGCCTTTGCTGTTCAAAACTCCGTTTCTACCTTTGCTGTTTCGCCTGTCCTTGGAATCGGTGCAGCCACTCTTATGATGTCCTCTCTTCTCTACGGAGAAGAAGATCGATACGGGCTCGAGATTATGATGCGATACAGCTTTAGGATGGCTTTTCTTATAAATGGGATAATCGCTGTATTTATCTTCGCTGCATCAGGAGCTATAGCATCGCTTTTTGTCTCTGAGATTGATAAGGCTTATGAAATCACAAAAGAAGCCGTCAGATTTTATTCTCTGATTATTTTCTTTGACTCGGCTAACGGCGTGTATTCTAATCATCTGCAAGCCATTGGTGCTCTTAAGATCGCAGGCTTTTTAAATGTACTAAACACACTTGTATGTGCCACGGCATTTTCCTTTATCTTCACTCCTTTTATGGGAGCAAAAGGTGTATGGGCCGCATATCTTGTCGGAGAAATTTGCGTTACTGTCATTACAATCATAATTTCCATCATTCGCGAAAAGAATGTATCAACCAGGCTAGGTGATTATCTTTTTTTGCCTCGTGATTTTAGGATCGACATAGATGATGAGTTAAACCGAACCATAACAAACATCGAAGAAGTAAGCGCATTATCTAAAGCAGCCGGTGTTTTTTGTAAATCTCACGGGGCTGATTCAAAAACCGCTCAGGCAATATCTCTTGCTGTAGAAGAACTTGCCTCAAACGTTCTTTTACACGGTTTTGACAAGAAAGTAAAAGAGCCCAGCGTAGACCTAAGACTCATAAAAAAAGGGGATACGTTTACTGTCAGGATAAGAGATGATGCCCAATCTTTTAATGTGGCCAAATATGCCGAGCTTATAAGTAAAGAAAGAGACGATCCTACTAAAGAACTCGGCATCAGGCTTGTAGTAGGACTTGGCGCAAAACTTAATTATGTCAGCACCTTAAACACAAATAATCTTATCATTACATATCAACCAAAAAGCACAATTTAACTTACATATATGTTAAAATTAAGATAGATCTTTATGTGAGAGGGGGAGCGGATATGAAGCATTTTTTTCATAGATTAGGAACCAAGATCAGTTTTATATTTATAGTGTTTGTATTAGCTTCGTCCGGCTTTATTTTCTTCTTTATGCACAGAGGCATGAAACATATGGAAGAGCAGCTGTATGACAGTCGCCTGGAAGCAGATATCAACTATATCGAAGATTTAATCGGCAGTGGTTCTTGGAACATTAAAGATGGCGCCATTTATCTGGGTGACACCTTAGTTGGTGACGGCACAGATGAAAATGCTAATCTTGAGCCATTTCTTGCTCACGAACAAAAAACCGGCACATTTTCATATGTATTTATCATCTGTGAAGATGAAGGCTTGGGTTATGTAGAATCTACCGACACACAGAAAGGCTACGAGCAGGGTCATTATCTTAGAGTCGCAGGCTCGACCAAAGATCCTGACGGCAATTCCATTGTCGGCACCTATATCAGTAAAGATGTCGCAGATGTGCTTGATACATATGGGGAATACAAAGGCGAGGCAAATGTTTCCGGCGGCATTATCTACTGCCTTTACCATACTCTGATCGGTGAGGACGATAAGATTGTCGGAGCAATTGTTGTGGGGCGCAGCATTTCTGAAATGAAATCATTCGTCACGACAACACTGATTACCGTAATCTTCAGCATCGTTATTATATTCGCAATTTCCGCCTCAGTGCTCTTAGTGTTTATCAGGCATTGGACACATACTCTTGAAGATGTCAGTTCTTATATGAAGCTGATTGAGGAAGGGACCTTCCCGGAATATAAGCTTCAGCTGCGCACTCACGACGAGATTTCGCAGCTTGCTGCAGGTATGAACAGTCTGGTGGAAGCCCTTAAAGAAAATTCTGTCCTTCGTATTAAATCAGAGACCGATCCTTTGACAGGACTTGCCAATCGTTTTGGGCTGAGCAGGTATTCAGAAAACATTTTCGAAGACAGCTATAAAAAGCATACCCCTATCGCTATATTTATATTGGATATTGACTATTTCAAGCAATACAATGATAATTACGGACATCCCGCAGGCGATGAAGCAATCGTCATGCTTTCTGAGTTAATTAAAGATATTGCCGAGACTCACCCCTTATTTGCATCCAGATACGGCGGAGATGAATTCTTGCTGATTATGCATAACTACAGTAAGCCGGATGTAGAGGCCGTTGCAGAAATCCTAAGAGAAAATCTATATAACACCAACTTCGTTCATGCGTTTTCTCCTATATCGGACAGACTCACAATATCACAAGGAATCTGTTATGGAATTCCCGATGATTATCAACACATGAACGATTATCTGCAATTAGCAGACAGTGCCCTGTATGATGTTAAGGAAGAAGGCAAAAATAACTACAAGATAGTAGATGCCCAGATTCATGAAGAATATCATCAAGACGCTTCCAACAAATCCTAAAATAAATTGCCCCTCACTTATGTG
>CAJOPM010000221.1 GCA_905236225.1 uncultured Eubacterium sp. | reverse complement strand
TTTTGATGCGCACGGATTCGGACAGGAATTTGTCTGCTGAAGCAGACCCGAATCCGGCGCGCAAGACTCGCGAGCGAGTCTTGACTAATGATTTCAGAAGCATATGGGAATTATTATTATGAATGTATTCTTTGAATCACTTGGCTGTGATAAAAATTTAGTTGACAGCGAGTTTATGCTAGGCCTTTTAGATGAAGCAGGATTTACATTTACTAACGACGAGACAGTTGCTGATGTAATCGTAATTAATACCTGTGCTTTTATCAATGATGCCAAGGAAGAAAGCATAAACAGTATTTTAGAATTAGCTAAGCAAAAAGAAGAAGGCAAGTGCATCGCTCTTATTGTTACAGGGTGTCTTGCTCAACGCTATAAGGATGAATTCAGTCAACAATTGCCGGAAGTCGATGCTGTTATAGGAACAAATTCCTGGGATGATATTGTAAAAGCAATAAAAGTAGTCATCGACAAAGGTAAATTTGAGTCAGTAAAGAGTCTTGAAGCTCTTCCGGATATGAGCCATAGAAGAATTTTAAGCGGTGGAATGGGACATACCGTACTTAAGATTGCTGAAGGGTGTAATAAAGGCTGTACATATTGTATTATCCCATCAATAAGAGGAAAATACAGAAGTATTCCAATTGAAAAGCTTATTAGCCAAGCAAAGGATTTAACCATGCAAGGTATCAGCGAGCTGATTTTAGTGGCTCAAGAGACCACCCTATATGGTGTTGATATTTACGGAGAAAAATGTCTTCATAAACTTCTTAAAGAGCTCTCAAAGATTGATGGAATTAAATGGATTCGATTGTTGTATTGTTATCCCGAAGAAATATATGATGAGCTTATAGACGAAATCAGAACTAATGATAAGGTCTGTCATTATATTGATATGCCTATTCAACATATTAATGATGATATTTTAAGACGAATGGGGCGTCTTGCAAGTAAGGATAAGATAATTAACACAATCAAAAATTTAAGAGAAAAAATTCCGGATATTGCTATAAGAACGACTGTAATATGTGGATTCCCCGGTGAAAAATATGAGCAGCATTTAGAATTGGTTAATTTTCTTAAAGATATTCGTTTTGACAGGTTAGGAGCCTTTGCTTATTCACAAGAAGAAAATACGCCGGCTGCAGTTATGGATGATCAAATAGATGAGAATACCAAGGCAGAAAGAGTAAATGAGATAATGTCTCTTCAAAAGGAGATTTGTACTCAGAAAGCAGAGGAATTGATAGGAAAGAAACTTTTAGTTACGATTGACGGAAAAATCGATGGTGCATATATAGCAAGAACGTATAAAGACGCACCTGATGTTGATGGTTACCTGTTTTTAGAATCAGATAGAGTATTTAATACCGGAGATTTTGCAGAAGTAATTATAACCGGCGCCAATGAATATGATTTATATGGAGAATTAATATGAATTTACCTAATAAACTTACAATTTTTAGAGTTATACTTATTCCTTTTTTTGTTATTTTCATGCTTGTGCCTTCGTTTCAAAACTGGCAGGGACAACTTGTTGCATTGATTATTTTTGTTGTCGCATCTCTTACCGATATGTTAGACGGTAAGATAGCAAGAAAATATAATTTGGTAACTAATTTTGGGAAATTTATGGATCCTCTTGCAGATAAACTTTTGGTTTGTTCAGCAATGATTTGTATGGTGGAACTATCAAAGCTTAGAGCTTGGATAGTTGTAATAATTATAGCACGTGAATTTATTATAAGCGGATTTAGATTGGTGGCTGCCGATAATAATGTTGTGATAGCAGCTAGTATGTGGGGAAAAGTTAAGACTGTATTTCAAATGAGTATGATTATACTTATACTCATTAATTTTGATATACTTCCTGAAATAATTAGAGTTATTTTATTTATTATTACCGTAATAGTTACATTTATAACTGTAATTCTTACAATTGTTTCGCTTATAGATTATCTTGTAAAAAATAAAGATGTTATGAAGGATGTTAAATCGTGAACGAGCTGATTGAGTTATTAACAAAGAATAATCTTACAATTACTACTGCTGAGTCATGTACAGGTGGTATGATTGCTATGACAATTACCGATAATCCCGGAAGTTCGCAGTATTTTAAAGAAGGGATAGTAACATATTCTAATGAGGCTAAGTCAAGACATCTTAATGTTCCTGATGAAATCTTAGATAAGTATGGAGCTGTAAGTGAGCAAACTGCACATTATATGGTAAAAGGGGCATTAAAATTTGCTCAATCTGACGTCGCAATTGCTGTAACAGGTATCGCAGGACCTACGGGAGGAAGCGAAAAGAAGCCGGTAGGTCTTGTTTATATAGGAACGGGTTTTAATGACGTTGTCAATGTAAACCAATACATATTCAGCGGCGATAGAGGCGAAATCAGACAGAAAACTACTAATCAGGCACTTAAATTAGCAGCGCAGTTAATTGATGATAAGATAGGGTAGGATTATATGAGAATAATAGCCGGTAAGGCAAGAAGATTAAATCTTAAAACACTAGAAGGTTTACAGGTAAGACCAACAACAGATAGAATCAAAGAAACACTTTTTAATATTATACAAAATGATATTGCAGGATGTAATTTTCTTGATTTGTTTTCAGGAAGTGGAGCAATTGGTCTTGAAGCTGCAAGCAGAGATGCTAAGATGGTATATTTAGTTGAATCGTCTTCTAAAGCCCAAAGTATAATAGAAGAAAACATAGCGCATACGAAACTGTATGATAATACAAAACTTATAAAAAGAGATTTTAGGGTTGCAATATCAGAACTAAGTAAAAAAATAAGTTTTGATATAATATTTGCTGATCCACCATATAAAGATAAACTTGAAGAGCAAATATTGGATACAATCTACGAAAGTGATATACTAAAAAAAGATGGTCAGCTTATAATAGAAGCTGATTTAGATACTGATTTTGAATTCGCAAATAAACATCATTTTACAGTAATAAAAGAGAAGATATACAAGACAAATAAACATGTATTCTTAGTCAAATCGGAGGAATCATGACAAAAGGGTTATATGCAGGAAGTTTTGATCCGATTACGCTTGGACATTTGGATATTATAAAAAGGGCATCTAAAATAGTAGATGAACTTGTTGTTGCAGTGCTTAACAACAGTGCAAAAAATCCATTGTTTTCCGTTGATAATCGTGTTAGTATGATTAGAGAAGTTGTAGATGGTTTAGATAATGTTACGGTAGAGAGTTTCGAAGGTCTTACCGTAGATTATGCGCAGTCTATAGGCGCAACTGTTTTTGTGCGAGGTCTTAGAGCTATTTCAGATTTTGATTATGAACTTCAAATAGCACAGACAAATCGTGTAGTTGACAAGAAGGTTGATACGATATTTTTGGCTACAGATTTGAAATATTCTTACCTTAGCTCTACGGTTGTTAAGGAGTTTGCATCCTATGGAGCTGATATTTCTAAATTTGTGCCTGAATCTATAGTAGAGAAGGTTTATGATAAGTATCGTAAATAACTATAAATTTTACAGACAAGGAGCGTATTTTCATGGGACGCATGGAACAGATTATTGAGGAAATTGAAGCGTATATTGCAGAGTGTAAGACGCAGACATTTTCAAGCACTAATATTATTGTTAATAAAGAAGAGATAGAGGAGATGCTTCAGGAATTAAAGACTAACGCACCTGAAGAAATCAGACGATATCAGAAGATAATCAATAATCAAGAGGCAATACTTGCAGATGCACAAGCTAAAGCAGATTCTATTATTGCTGAGGCGCAGGTTCAGTTTAATGAACTTATTTCGGAACATCAGATTATGCAGCAGGCGTATGCTAAAGCAAATGAAGTTGTTATGGCTGCGACCAATCAGGCACAGGATATACTTGATTCTGCTACTACTGAGGCCAACAATGTCAGATCATCTGCTATTACATATACTGACAATTTATTAGGAAGTATAGAAAATCTTTTAAGCAGTACTATAGATACATCTAAGAACAGATTTGATGGTTTGATGAAATCGCTTCAAGGCACTTTAGATATAGTATCAGCGAACAGAGTAGAACTTAATCCGCCTGAACCTGAGAGTATGGCTCAAGAGGAAGTTGAAGATTCTAGCGTTGATGAGATGGTGGCCGAGATAGAAGATGAAGTTGAGACAACACAAGAGTAGCATGCTTAATAATATTAAAGGTGTAATATTTGACTTAGATGGAACTATTGCTGACTCGATGTGGGTTTGGGAACAAATTGATGATGAGTTTTTAAGCAGTAGAGGTATTACATTGTCTGAAGTTGAGCTTGAAAATATGCATCGCGAGATGGAGGGGCTTAGTTTCGCCCAAACGGCGGATTATTTTATAAATAAATTTTCATTACCTGAAACGTCAATACAAATTCAGAATCTATGGAATGAGATGGCTAAAGATTATTACAGGTATAAAGTTAAGCTTAAAGACGGAGCATTATCCCTGCTTAAGAGGTTAAATGAGAACAACATACGAATAGGTATGGCGACAAGCAATTCCAGAGAGCTTGTTAGCGAGATAAGCAATCATTTTCATTTAAATGACTACTTTGATTCAATTGTTACCTCCGATGATGTAAGAGCGAGTAAACCGGCACCGGATGTTTATCTAAAGGCATCTAATGATATAGGAGTAGAACCGGCAAGTTGTTTGGTTTTTGAAGATTTGCCCAATGGAATATTAGCAGGTAAGGCAGCCGGTATGAAGGTGTGTGCAATTGAAGATAAGTATTCTGCTCACCTTAAATCAGAAAAGATAAAGCTTGCTGATTATTTTATAGATACGCTTTTAGATATATAATGCATTTTGTGCACTGGAATTTTTAGCGGTTCTTTACATTTTTTTTAGAAAATTAATTACTGATGCCATATCCTTAGGGATAGGGGCATCAATTTTTTTTCCATTATCAAAAATTATTGTTTTAGCGTGAAGCATTTGGCGTGATATTCGAAGTGTTTGGCCATAAGAGGAAGTGATCTTGTCTATATTGCCATATTTTATGTCCCCTATTATAGGATGACCAAGATAAGCCAAATGGGCTCTGATTTGATGCGTTTTTCCTGTTATAAGATGAACTTTTAATAAAGTGAATCCATTGTAATTTTCAACAGGATGATAAGATGTTGATATTTTAGATGCATTTTTTGTAAAAGACGTAGTTACAATTGATTTATTTGTATTTTTATTTTTGCTTATATAAGCCTCGTTTTTAATTGCATCCGTAATTTCGCCGCATACTATACAAAGATAGTACTTGCGTATGTTTCTGTTTCGTAATGAATCGGCTAATGATTGCAGACCGGATAAAGATTTGCCAAACAGTAAAATCCCTGAGGTGTTTCTGTCTAATCTGTTTGCAACAGAAGGGTGGAAAGTCTTTAAATCTGATTTAGTTATTTCCCCCTTGGATAACATATAACCGATAATATATTCATTTGCTGATATGTCATTTGAAGTGGCTTTTTGAGAAAGCATTCCGGCAGGCTTATTAATAGCAATAATATCTTCATCTTCAAATATTATATCAAGATTACATACAGGATATGAATAATCATCATTTGAAGATGAAGTGAATTTATTATATGTTTCATCGGAAAAGTAAATATTTATCATATCATTAATGTTTAAAATCACATTTCCGTCGGTTCTCTTTCCGTTAAGAGTAATATTTTTTTTTCTTAGCATTTTGTATATAAAGCTTTTTGAGGCGTTTGGAAGAAGCTTTAGTAAGAATTTATCAAAACGCTGACCGGCCTCGTTCTTTCTAATAATTATTTCTTTCAAAGTCAATCTCCTAAATGTAATCTGTATATCTCAGTCGGATAAGACCCCTTCCTCTAAGCGTAGCGTAGGTAGGGGTTATAACAAACTGGTCTCAGTCGGGGTTACCCTAAAGG
>CAJOPM010000220.1 GCA_905236225.1 uncultured Eubacterium sp. | reverse complement strand
TTTGATGCGCAGGGATTTGCACATGAAATATGTCAGCTAAAGCTGACGCAAATCCCGCGCCAAGTCTCGCGAGCGAGACTTGAATTTACTCTACAGATGTTAAACTGCCGATTGACGGCCAATATCTAAATATTGCCTTGCCAAGGATCTTATCTTCCGATACATATTGATAGCTTATTGCTTCTTCTTCTGTCTGAGCCACCTCATCCATAAGAGCATAATCTGCCCAATATCTTGAGTCCGCCGATCTGTTTCTGTTATCTCCTAAGACCAAATAACAATCATCGGGAACTTCAAAAACGTATCCGTTATTTTCTACTGTCCATTCTTCTTTAAGATAAGGCTCATCCAAAGGCTCATCAGAACCGTCTATATAAATCTTTCCCTCTGAAATCTCTACCGTCTCTCCCGGAAGCCCTATGACTCTTTTAATATAAATCTGCGTTTCATCTACCGGATACTTAAATATTACTATATCAAATCTCTTAGGATCGGATGATGTATAAGCCAGTCTAAAACCTATCAGCCTATCATCCGGCATAATAGTATTCTCCATTGATGACGTCGGAACTATCGCATTAACAATAATAAAGTTCTTAACCACCAAAACAACAACAAAAACTATAACTATCAGTCTTATCCAACTAAATATTTCTTTTTTAGCATTAGTCTTTGATACTGCGCTTTCAATATCCTGTGTATTATCATCTGTCACTGATTCTTCAGTGTTAAATTCGTTATCTTCAGGTGAATTCATTTCGCTGTTCACAATTATCCCTTTCTATATCAACCTGTAATTTAGTAACTTCTTATTCTGTCTTTAGAATCATCATTAGTATTGATTATGTCTTTAATAACCACATAATAACTAACATCATCGTTAACTTTTATCAAAACTCTATCGCCCTTACTATGCCCTATAAGTGCCTTCCCAAGCGGTGATTCGATACTGATCTTATTAGACAGCGTATCTCCCCTTATAGATGTTACAATCTTATACTCTGCCTCTTCGTTATCATCTTCAAAGTAAACTCTTACGGTATTATTGATTCCGACTTCGTCATCAGACGATTCATCAGATATCACCTGTGCATGTTTAAGCATACGCTCTAAATAATTAATTCTGCTCTCATTGCGGTTCTTGTATTTCTTTGCCTCGTGATATTCGAAATTCTCGCTCAAATCACCATGAGCTCTTGCTTCTTTTACCGCTTCTATTGCTTCTTTACGTATTACCAATTTGCGATGCTCTATCTCACGCTCAATTTTATCTATGTCACTTTGAGTAAGTCTCTCTCCCATTATTATTTCCTTTATTTTTTTATTATTGTGCTCTGGTAAATGGGAAGCACGCTCTTATATACTGCCGGTCCATATCCCTTAAGATTCTTTTGAAGATATGATTTAAGCTCAGATTCTTTGGCCGAAGATACAAATCCTTTGTATATTATAGTATAGTCATTCGGCTTTAGCTGAATATGTTTAACCGCTGCTCTTATCTTTTTGCGTACATCTTCCTTAAGCTTTGAAATGTTCACATTTGAAGCAGAGCTATTTGCTATTTTATTTTCATTCTTTTTAGTTTCTTTATTCTCAGTCTGTGGCTTTTTAGTTGCCGTTTTCTTAGGTTGATTTTTGCTAAGAGTTGCTCTTCTTGAACACTTTATCTTCCTGTCAAATAAATCTTGCTCATTCCAAAAATCAACCACACTATCATATCCGGAATCCTTGCTGATTATTACATACTCACTCTCATCCTTTGTTGCAACCATCGCTCCCAATAATGAAGTGAGCTGAAAATCCAAATAGTTCTTACCGCTTCTATGCACTTTGAAGAATTTCAAGGTTAGGTTCTTTTGTGAAAAGACATTTAAAATATCAAGGCTGATACTTGGAGCCATATTACTGTAAAAAAGATATACTGTATCTTTTTTTGACAATCCACTGGCTCCCTTAAATGCAGCTTCATGAACATTCTCATAATCTATAAAATATATTGCCATTGTCTCCTCTATCTATCTGCCGCTAAAGCATTTTCCCATGATATCATAAACCTTATGCATATTAACCGGTTTAGCTATATGTCCATTCATTTTATGTTCCTTAGCCAACTCAATATCTCTATCGAGTGCATTTGCCGTCATTGCAAATATAGGAATATTCTTAACATCTTCTCTATCCATATTCCTAATCTTATCAGTTGCTTCATAGCCATCCATTTTCGGCATCTGAATGTCCATAAATATCATATCATAATAGCCTTCTTTACTATTATATACTTTCTTAATAGCTTCTCCGCCGCTTTTTGCTTGTTCAACCTTTACATCAACATTTTCAAGAAGCTCCGTAAATACTTTAAGCGTCAATTCATAATCATCTACAAGCAAAACTCTCTTGCCTCTGAAACTATATCCTTCACGCCCCCTGTTTCTGAGCTCTTCTGCTCCGTAGAGAACCCCGAGCGATGTTATAAAATTGGAAAGAAATACCGGTTTTTCCAATACATTAATAGCCTCTCCCAATAGAAGCAAACTGTCTTTAACGCTATCTGTATTATAGCCGATTACTATACACTTTGGATTTTGTCCTCTATGTATATAATCAATCTTTTCTAAAAAGTCATGGCACGCCATATCAGGGAGGAGCCAATCTACTACAACAAGATCATATACCTCTCTTCTGGCGTACGCTCTTTCAATTTCAAGAAGCGCTTCACGTGCCTCGGAAGCCTTTATGCACTCGAATCCCAGCTTCGATAACAGTCTGTCGATTCTGCTTGCACTTCTTGAATCGGGATCAACAATAATTGCACGTCTACCTTTGACGGTTTGCACCAATGAATTATGTGAATCATCTTGTGATATCTTAAGCGGCAGGCTAATTCTTATCTTTGCTCCACTGTCAGAATCCAGCACTTTTATGTTGCCGCCCATAAATTCCGTAAGAAGACGCGCAACATACAAAGACATATCTACCGCTTCGAGATTTGTGCTAATCTCATCAGATGTTCTCCACTCAGGCTCCATCATCTTCTCAACAAGCTCGGGAGATATTCCTCCTCCTGTATCAGTAATATCAAACTGAAAAATGCCTTTGTCTTTATCATTAGACTCATGTTGACTAATGAACACATCTATCCTGCCACCTATAGGTGTATTCCTGATAGAGTTGCCTATAAGACTTGATAGTATGCTGTTCAGTCTTAATCCGTCTCCTATTACAAATTCATTTTCAAGTTCTTGGCAATCTACTCTAAATGTAATTTCTTTTTTTGTGACGGACGCATGCACTATACTGAACATATTATGCACAAGTTCAGCAATTGAAAATCTTTTTTCCTGAATGCGAATCTGTCCTAACATAATTCGCTTGACTTCTTGTATGTCCTCAAAAAGCCTTTGCAAATGCTCGCCTAATGCCAGGATTCTGTCAAGATTCTCCTTGACTTGTTCTTTGTCGTCTATTCTGATTTTTGAAAGTTCAGCCAATCCCATAATAGAATCCAGAGGCATTCGCATCTCATAACTTAGATAAGTAAGATATTCCTGTTGAGTATTGGAAGTGTCTTGATCCATACGCACCCCTCCTTACAGCTATTAATTTATAAATATTATATCACATTTATTAATATTTGATTGATTTTGCAACCTCATATTCTGCAATACTTTTTTCAAGCATTTTATATATGTCTTTGGATCTAACCGGCTTAGAAAGGTGTCCGTCCATCCCGGCCATTGCTGAGCGCATAACATCGTCATTAAATGCATCTGCCGTCATGGCTATAATTGGTAATGCACTGCCGTCAGGATTTTCAAGTTTCCTGATATTTTGCGTAGCTTCAAGACCATCCATTATCGGCATTCTGATATCCATAAGAATTGCATCATAATACCCGTTCGGATGAGCGCTGAATTTATCAATTGCTTCTAATCCGTTAACAACAATGTCGACTTTCATTCCTTTCTTTTCAAGCATCTTACGAACCACTTCCGCATTCATTTCATAATCCTCAGCCATAAGAATGCGCCTGCCTTCAAGGCTTAATTTACTTTCTATATTTTTTTCTTCTATAACCTCCTTTTTATGCTTGGCGTTTTTAAACGGAACAACTACCGTAAATGTAGTACCTTCCCCAGGCTTACTTTCTACCGTAATCTCGCCTTTCATCATATCAATAATGCTTTTGGTTATGGCAAGTCCAAGTCCGGTTCCTACTCTCTTTGTTGAAGAATATGCAGTGTCTTCCTGGTAAAACGATTCAAAGACTCTGTTCGTTGCCTCTTCACTCATGCCAATTCCATTATCTATAACCTTAAAACATATTACTATCTTCTCATCTTCTTTTTGTATTTGCTCAGCTTTAAATATTATCTTACCGCCATAATCGGTAAACTTGTATGCATTATCCAGCAGATTGACGAACACCTGATTAAGCTTCATCTTATCTCCGTAAACTTCTGCCTGTTCAATATTGTCTGCCTCAAATACAAACTCAATACCTTTTTGTTTAGCTCGCCCCTCCATCATCATGTCTAAAGACTCTAGCAGCTCTTTTATCGAAAATCTATCTTGAAGAAGAGTCATCTTGCCGCTCTCTATCTTAGACATATCCAGTATTCCGTTAAGCAGATTTAAAAGATATGTCCCGGCTGAATGGATTTTTTTTACATTTTCATAAACCGCATTAACATCCTGATTATCTCCAACCGAAAGTTCTGCAAACCCTAATATTGCATTAAGCGGCGTCCTGACTTCGTGGCTCATTCTTGAAAGGAATTCGGTCTTTGCCTTGTCCGCTTCCTTGGCCTGATTTAAGGTTCTGACCAAAACATTCATTTTCTCGGAATTATCCTTTACAACCTCCGTATTATCATATTGCGTAATAATCACAGTCTCCTCGGATTTATTGAGATAGAACATGCTAAGACTTTTATAACTAACCTCTAAAGTCTTTCTGTTAGTGACTTTGAGATTGTACTCATAGTTTCCGTACTTTTCCAAATCTCTTATAAGTTTTCCGATATCTACTTTTGTTGCATCATTATGATACATAATTTCAATCTGATACTCTTTGTTCTTAGTCATTATGTACCATCTGACAAATTCTTTAAAATTGGCCTCCTCCATATATTCCGGATATCTCTCTGTCGGACGGGTCACAAAAATTCTTGCGTGGAAAGTACGCGGATTAAGCCTTACTATATAATCGTATTTATTGTATATAACACAAAGCAACGTCTCTGTTCTAATTCTGCCTTCTGCTATCTGCATGTTATTAGCAAGAAACTGTTCAGAAACCTGGTTTACTACTATCAGTATATCACCCTTATACATATCATCAAATATGGGCGATACTACCATATTAACCCAGCACATATCGTCTGATTTTGTCCTTACGTGTAAAGTATATTGACTTCTATGTCCCCAAGTAATTGAGCGTTCACATACCTTTACTATTTCAGTAAAATCTGCATCTGAGATAAAATGCTTGCATTTATTGGCAATTATTTCTTTGAGCTCATCATAGTTCCAGCCAATAAGTCTTTCAACACCCTTGCTCATATAAAGCATTTTATTTGTCTCGCTTGCAGATATAATTACAAATCCTCCGTACAGATTTGAAAGCGTCTGCGAAAAATCTCCAAGATTATAATCTTCCATAGCTCATCACCTAAGTGTATCAATTTCATTTAACCAAATCTTCGCCGATGCATCTGATGGCATTCTTAGGTCTCCTCTCGGAGAGAGTGCGATTGTTCCTACCTTTGGTCCATCAGGAAGCGCTGATCTTTTAAATTGCTGTGAAAAGAATCTTCTGCAAAAAACTCTAAGCCATTTAAGTATCACTTCATTTTCATACTCATCATTAAATGCTATCTTTGCAAGCCTGTAAATCTTTGCGGGTGAATATGAAAACCTAAGCATATTATATAGGAAAAAATCATGCAGCTCATAGGGTCCTACAAGTTCTTCTGTCTTCTGCACTATATTGCCATCTTCAAGCGGAAGTAGTTCCGGACTTACCGGAGTATCTAAGATATCATAAAGGATTGATTTAATATTGTCATCGTTTATACTGTCCGCATAATAGGCTACCAAATATCTTATAAGTGTCTTAGGTACTGAAGCATTTACCCCATACATCGACATATGGTCTCCGTTATAAGTTGCCCATCCGAGCGCAAGTTCAGATAAATCTCCGGTACCTATGACTATACCTTCATCGCGATTGCTGATATCCATAAGTATCTGTGTACGTTCTCTTGCCTGTGAATTTTCGTATGTAACATCATGATTATTCTCATCATGACCTATATCAGCAAAATGTTGCCTGACAGATGCCTTAATATCAACTTCCTCAAATGATGCCCCGATTGCTTTTATAAGATTTACCGCGTTATCATATGTTCTATCGCTCGTACCAAATCCCGGCATTGTAACGGCTTTAATAAATTTTTTATCCTTACCCATAATTTCAAATGCCCTAGCGCACACCAATAGAGCAAGGGTTGAATCAAGTCCGCCTGATATACCTATAACTACGCTTTTTGATCCGATATGTTCAAGTCGCTGTTTTAGACCATATGCTTGTATATTAAGTATTTCTTTGCATCTTGCATCCCTTTTAGTCTTATCCGAAGGAACAAAAGGCTTTTTTAATATTTTTCGCGTAATATCCGTCTTAGATATTTCAACTTCAAAATCTAAATACAAATATCCGTCTGTTTTAGACTTAAAGGTTGTCATTTTCCTTCTGAGATCAAGGAGTTTATATACATCAATTTCACTTATAAGCATCTCATTATCAAACCTTGATGCTTCAGCTAATATGCCGCCGTTTTCCGCAATTATATTGTGTGCCGAATATACTACATCCTGCGTTGATTCCCCAAGTCCTGCACTCGCATATACATATCCGCATACTAAAGAGCCGGATTGTGACTTAATTAAATCTCTTCTGTAATCCGCCTTGCCGACCGCCTCATCGCTGGCTGAAAGATTAACTATGATATTAGCACCTGCCATAGCATGCATAATGCTTGGAGGGTTCGGAACCCACAAATCCTCACATATCTCCGCAGCAACCTTAACTTCCTTCATCTCTTTTAGTTTAAATATAATATTGGTTCCAAAAGGCACCGTCCCAAACAGGCATGTGTCAATATATTCCACATCATGTGGCGCTTCTTCAAAATATCTGCCCTCATAAAATTCATTATATGTAGGTATATGTTTCTTTGGGATAAAAGCTAATACCCTGCCCTTGTTAAGAACTGCGGCCACATTGTATAGTTTGTCTGCCTGAGAAATATAATGCCCAACAAATATCAGAGCATCTATGTTTTCAGTCTTTTTAGCAATCTCATATAGAGCATCATTACATTTATTAATAAGAATGTGCTGGAAAAAGAGATCCGAGCAGGTATATCCCGGTATACACAGCTCCGGCAACACAATAATCTTCGCTCCTTGCCTGGAAGCTTTTATTATGTTTTCGATAATCTGTTTTGAATTTTCTAAAGGATTTGCGACTGTAATCTTTGGACTAACAGCTGCGACTTTAATATATCCGTCTTTCATCTTCTTTAAATTGTAAAAGGCTTCTTGCCTTAATGAGAAATAATGTTTATACTTGCTAAGGTGAGAAAATCTCTTATCGTCAAGACTCGCTCGCGAGTCTTGCGCGCCGGATTCGGGTCTGCTTCAGCAGACAAATTCCTGTCCGAATCCGTGCGCATCAA
>CAJOPM010000219.1 GCA_905236225.1 uncultured Eubacterium sp. | reverse complement strand
TTTTGATGCGCTTAAGATTTGCATATGAAATATGTCAGCTCCGCTGACGCAAATCTCGCGCCAAGTCTCGCGAGCGAGACTTGAATTGACATTACAATAAGGAATAACAATTAACATGGAATTGAACGAGGTTTTTGTAGAAGCCCCCGCAAATGCGGTTTCAGAACTTTTTGGGAGCTATGATACATATATTAAACTTATAGAAAAAACACTTAAGGTCTCTATTGTTTTACGTGATTCTAATTTACGTATTATTGGTACAGACTCAGCTCTAAAGAGCGCAAATAATGTTTTGACTAATTTAATTGATACAATTTTAAAAGGAGCTAGTATCAGTCAACAGACTGTTCAATATGCATTAGATTTGGAAAAAGAGCATATTAATGAATCAATAGGAAGTTTATGTGATGATATTATAGCGCACACAGTTAGCGGCACGCCTATTAGGCCTAAAACACTAGCTCAAAAAAAATATGTAGATGCAATAAAAGATAAAATGATTGTTTTCGGAAGCGGTCCGGCCGGTACCGGAAAAACATATCTTGCTATGGCTATGGCCATTAAAGCCTTCAAAAAAGAAGAAATTGCTCGCATTATTCTCACCAGGCCGGCTATTGAAGCCGGCGAGAAACTTGGTTTTCTTCCCGGTGACTTGCAAAGTAAAATAGATCCTTATCTTAGGCCGCTATATGATGCCTTGTACCAGATTATGGGGGCAGACAGTTTTTTGAAAAATATGGAAAAAGGTCTTATCGAGGTCGCACCGCTGGCTTATATGAGAGGAAGAACTTTAGATAATGCTTTTATTATATTAGATGAAGCGCAAAATACGACTCCTTCACAGATGAAAATGTTTTTAACAAGAATTGGATTTGGTTCAAAAGTTGTAATAACAGGAGACTCGACTCAGCGTGATTTGCCTGCCGGTACAACTTCCGGCTTAGATGTGGCTATGAAAGTATTAAAGAAAATTCCGGAGATAGAATTTTGTAATCTTACGAGCAAAGATGTTGTTCGTCATCCTCTTGTTCAAAAAATTGTCAAAGCATACGAGGATTATGAAAACAACAAAAAACGTAAAGATAATAAGCGATAAGAGATAATTTTTTAAATACTCTTTTATTTATTAAAAAAAATGCTATCATATTAAACGGTATGAAATTATTAAAAAACAAATTATCAGCTTTACCTGAGGAAATAAAAGTCATATACAGTGAATCGGATGAAATGCCCGGATATATCGGACGAAGGATATGTCTTGTATTCTTACTGATTATTATGATTGCTTTTTCGGTTATAGCTTCATTTATTAATAAATTTTATATTGATACAACGTTAGCCTTTATCGTAATGGAAATATTTTTCTTTATTGTTTTTTACATACAGATGGAGGTTATACGACTTAAAAGAGGAAAATTTGATCTGGCAGCGCGAGACTACAGATCTATTTTTGTGGTTATAGCTATAGGGTTGTCCTTTTGCCTTGTAACTCCGGTTATACCTGCTCTTATACGTCCGTTTTTGGTTATATCTTTATTGCTTGCGGTGATTGAAGATTTTTCGTTTGGTATTACCGTATCATCATATATGGCAATAAATGCGTATATTATTAATTCAGATAGTAGCGCAGCCTTTTTGGTAGCATCATTGATGATAATTTTTGCCGGAAGTTGTTTTGTTTGGACACTAAGAGATATAGCCATTAGAGGAATCGGAACGGTATTTGTATTTGCATCAGCATTTGTTCCGTCTATATTTAGTCTTTTTGTTTTTGACGAGCAGATTAACTTTTTGCAAGTTATTTATGCGGTAATAAATGCCGCAATATGCGCTATAATATCTTTTATATTTGTGCCATTTATGGAAAGGCGTATCGAAGATACACGTAATATAATGCTTAATAAAATGGTTATGCCTAATTTTCCACTTGCAGTATTAATGCAAAAATCTTCATCAGGAGATTACGATCATGCAAAAAGGGTGTCTGATATTTGCGAAGTGTGTGCTATGATGGTGGGAGCTGATGCCCCGGTATGTAAGGCTGCAGGATTATATTACAGAATTGGTAAAATGGATGGCGAACCTCATGTTGAAAATGGCGTCAAAATTGCAGGACAGTTTAATTTTCCTGAGGAAGTAATGCAAATACTTAGAGAATATAATGCTGAGCAAGAAATACCCAGTAGTGTTGAGTCTGCAATTGTTCATATAGTTGACTGCGTCACAACCAAATTTGACGTATTACAAGGGCAGGCAACTACAGGCGGATGGAATAGAGAAATGATCATATATCAAACACTAAACGAAAAATCATCCATGGGAATATATGACGCTTCAGGTCTTGGCATGAATCAATTTCTTAAAATCAGAGATTATTTGGTAAGATTAGGCGGAAAATAATATGGCTTTATATTTCGAAAACGATTTAGATATATCATTTGATTTTGATCTTGAGCAGATTGCTCAAGATGTAATTTCATGTGCGCTAAAATTAGAAAAATTTCCATTTGGTGCTGATATCGGGCTTAGTATAGTTACAAATGAAGATATACAGCAAATTAATTATCTTCAAAGACATATAAACAGTGCTACGGATGTGTTATCTTTTCCGATGCTGGAATATTTAATAGCCGGTGATTTTTCTAATATAATAGAAGGAGGGCCTGATTTTAATAATGATACGGGAAATGTTAACCTTGGAGATATAGTAATTTCAGCTGATAAAGTTATAGAACAAGCTAAACTTTATAATCATTCTCAACTTAGAGAATATGCATTTTTAATAGCACATAGTATGCTTCATCTAATGGGGTATGATCACATGACACCTGAAGATGAGGAAACGATGATTATTCATCAAAACAAAATATTGGATAATCTTGGGATAACGCGCTAAATTAGCAATAGAAAATATTAGGGAGGTAATTTCATGAAGAAACATTTAACTAGAATGCTAAGTGCTCTGGCAATAATAGCTTTAGGTGCAACAATGCTTGCCGGATGCCAAAAAGAAGAGGAAACTGTAAGTGAACCTGTATCAGAAGTCGTTTCGGATGTAGAAGAGCCGGTTGTAGAAATTGATACTCATGAAGGTGAGGCAAAAAGTTATCTTTCCGGTGAATGGATAGATGAAGATATTGCAAATCAAAGACCATTTGCTGTTATGTATGGAAATACCAATGAGAGCGGAGTACTTCCACAGTCAGGGATTGGTTCTGCTGATATTATTTACGAGGTAACTGTTGAAGGTGGCATAACCAGACTTATGGCTTTATTTCAAGATTATGCCAAAATAGAAAAAATAGAATCTGTTAGAAGCTGTAGATTGTATTTTTTGGAATTCGCATCGGAATATGACGCTTTTTATGGTCATTGGGGACAATCTAAATATGCTAAAAGTGCATTATCTGCTTATGAAGATTTAGATGGAATGTCTTCAACATTATATGGACTTATGTATTTTAGAGATAGTGCCAAATCTGCTCCTCACAATGGCTACACTACCGGGGAAGGTATTGTTTCGGGTATTGAGGCTATGGGATATGAAAAATATCATGATAGCGATTATGAAGGACATTTTACATTTGCTGAAGATGATGATGAAAACACGCTTTCTGATGGTGAAGATGCCGGTTATATTATGCCCGGGTACAGTGTTAATAAACCCTGGTTTGAATATGATGAAACAAGTGGGCTTTATATGCGCTATCAATTTGGTTCTGCACAGACAGATGCTTTGACATCAGAACAGCTCGGATTTAAAAATATTATTTTCGAATACATAAATGAAGGATATATGGATTCAAAAACATTAAACATACCGACAAATGGTAGTGGAAACGGTAAGTTTTTTACTAATGGTAAGATGATCGATATAACGTGGTCAAAGGAGACGACTTCATCTGTAACTCATTATTATGAGGCAGATGGCGATGAGATTACCTTAAATCAGGGTAAAACATGGATTTGTGTTATAGATAGTTCAAAAACAGGAAATGTTGTTATTAAAGATTCTACACAAGAATAGCAACTTATAGTAAGGAAGAGTTATGGCTGGCAAGGGCAATAAGAGTAATTTCATAGTGCAGGGTTCAATCTTGGCGGTGGCGTCCATTGTCAGCAGAATCATAGGCCTGGTATACCGCATTCCGATGCAGGCAATTATAGGAGATAGTGGAAACGATTATTATGCAACGGCATTTGAGATTTATAATGTATTTCTAATGATATCTTCTTTTAGTCTGCCTCTTGCGGTCTCTAAGCTTGTTTCAGCCAGGATGGCTACAGGGCAAAGAAAAGCCGCTGTAAAATTGTTTAAAGGAGCCATGATATTCGCTACAATTAGCGGTCTGATCGTGGCTCTAATAGTTTTTTTTGGTTCAGATGCTTTGGCATCTGCTATGCAGACACCATTTAGCGCATATTCTTTAAGAGTATTGGCGCCTACGCTATTTATAGTAGCGCTAATGGGAACTATTCGAGGATTCTTTCAGGGCTTAGGGACAACTGTACCTAGTGCTATTTCACAGATAGTAGAACAAATCGTTAATGCCATTATCAGTATTGTTGCATCTTACATTCTCTTCTCTTATGGTGGGAGAGTTGGAGAGGTGATGGGAGATAGCGCCCATTATGCAGCCGCATATGGTGCGGCGGGCGGATCGCTTGGAACTTGTATAGGTGCTGTTGCAGGTCTTTTCTTTGTTTCTTTTGTTTTTTTCGCATTTAGAGAGAGACTAAAAAACCTATTATCAAAAGATACAGGCGCAGATAAAGAATCCTACAAAACCGTACTTAAAGTTGTTGTACTTACAGTCGTACCTGTATTACTTAGCACAACAATATACAATATTAGCTCTATAGTGAATCAATTTTTATTTAAAAATATAGCTATATATCAAAATTATTCTCCGGATGATCTTAATATTTGGTGGGGTGTTTTTACAGGGAAATATAAACTGCTTACAAACGTTCCGATAGCGATATCATCTGCACTGGCCTCATCAAGTGTGCCATCACTTGCAGCAGCATTTGCACAAAAACAAATCGATATATTAAAGGGAAGAATAGCATTGGCAATTAAATTTACAATGATGATAGCTATTCCTTGTTGTGTCGGTATATTTGTATTAGCGTCTCCGCTGATGCAATTATTATTTAATGATAGTTCTGACCTTGTTAGAATATTGTTACAGGTTGGCGCATTAGCAGTTGTGTTTTATTCACTGTCTACAATTTCTAATGGTATATTACAGGGTATAGATAAAATGAGAATACCTGTAACTAATGCAATCTATGCACTTATAATACAGGTAGGATTATTGCTTTTATTAATGTTTGTATTTAAAATGTCTATTGTCGCTGTTGTACTTGCACATACGTTTTATGCAATTCTTATGTCCCTTCTAAACGGTATGGCTATAAAAAAATATGTAGGATATACACAGGAAATAAAAAAGACATTTATAATTCCTGCAATCAGCGCAGTACTAATGGGTGTATTTATATTCTTTATTTATAAATTACTTATGATGATTACACACCATAATTCAATTGCAACTATCATATCTATAATTGCCGGAATGATTTCATATGCAATTATTATGTTATTACTTAAAGGTATAAATCGCGAAGAACTGGCTAATTTCCCTAAGGGGAATACCCTTATTAAGCTATTTGATAAGATTCATCTTTTGAAATGATTGTTGGAGGTAGCAATTGAAAAATATCTCATGTGATATAGCAATTATCGGTGGAGGTGCATCCGGAATAATGGCAGGAATAACTGCTGCAAGAAATGGTGCTAAGGTTGTTATACTTGAACATACCGATAAAATTGCAAAAAAAATATTATCAACCGGAAACGGAAGATGTAATTTTACAAATGATTCATTTTACGAGGATTGTTATAGGGGCTGTGATCCTAAATTTGCTGATTATTTTATTTTGCAGTTCGATAATAAAAAAACAGTTGAATTTTTTGAAGATATCGGTCTTATGACTACAATTAAAGATGGATATTACTATCCATACAGCAATCAGGCTATTTCGGTAAGAGATGTATTAATAAAAGAGCTAAAACGCTTAAAAATCAAGATTGTTTATAATTTTAATACCACAAGCATTAATAAAACAAATGATAAATTTGAAATACATTCCGATAATTCCGGTAATTGTATTTCAAAAAAAGTTATTATTGCAACAGGTGGAATGGCTGCAGCTAAAACCGGCAGCGATGGAAGCGGCTATAAAATTGCCCAAAATCTTAATCATAAAATTATTAAACCTCTTCCGGCTCTGGTGCCGCTTATTTCAAATAATTTTGTATTAAAGAGTGCATCAGGGGTAAGATGTGATATTGTTGCGACTTTATTTATTGATAACAAAGAAATTTTATCTCAAAGTGGGCAACTTCAAATAACAGATTATGGTCTGTCAGGAATAGTGATATTTCAATTATCAAGATATGTTTCATATGCTTTAGAATATGGAAAAAATGTAAGTGTAAACATAAATTTTTTCCCGTCATTTACTCAAAAAGAGCTTTATTTATATTTAAAAAACAGATTTTTAAAAGAAAAGCTGCCCATTGAATCTGCTTTAATTGGAACATTAAACAACAAATTAATAGTATCATTGCTAAAAAATGCACATATTAAAACAAATACACCATCAAATCAACTTACAGGTAAGGAGTTTTCAAATCTTATAGATAATTTTTGCCAATTTAATGTTAATATTACCGGTGTCAAATCATTTGATATGGCTCAGGTAAGTGCCGGTGGAGTAAGTACTAATCAGCTAAATAACAAAACGTTAGAATCAAATATTATAAAAGGAATATATTTTGCCGGTGAAATAATAGATATTGATGGAAAATGCGGTGGTTATAATTTGCAATGGGCTTTTACAAGTGGTTATGTTGCCGGAACTTGTGCATCAAAAGGAATTAATAAATGAAATTAGAAGATGTAGATATATCTAAATTAACACCAATGATGGTGCAATATGTTGAAACGTTAAAAGAAAATCCCGGATGTATATTATTTTATCGTCTGGGTGATTTTTATGAAATGTTTTTTGACGACGCAATCACTGTCTCCAAAGAACTTGAGATTACTCTTACAGGCAAAAGCTGTGGCCTTGAGGAAAGGGCACCTATGTGTGGTGTTCCGTTTCACTCTGCAGAAAATTATATTAATCGTCTTGTTGCCAAAGGATACAGAGTTGCAATATGCGAACAAGTAGAAGATCCTAAAAGTGCTAAGGGTTTAGTCAAAAGAGAAGTTGTTAAAATCATTACTCCCGGCACTAACATGTCTTTATCTGATAATAATAACAACTATATTATGTGTATATCGTATCTTTCAGGTAGATATGGTATAGCAGCCGCTGATGTATCAACAGGTGATTTTTATACCACATCAGTAAATGATTCCAAAAAACTTCTTGATGAAATTATGAAGTATTCTCCGTCAGAGATTATCTGTAATGAATCATTTTTAATATCTGATTTTGATATAGACAATTTAAAAAATACATCAAATATATTATTGACTCAGTTAGACGATTGGTATTTCGCAGATGAGAGCGCATCTAAAATACTTAAAAATCATTTTCATGCTTCTTCATTGATTGGACTTGGATTAGATGATAATACCTCTGATATCAGTGCCAGCGGAGCATTGCTTAGATACCTTTACGATACGCAAAAATGTAAGATGTTGCAAATGAGCAGAATTACTCCCTATTCTGTTGGCGGACATATGATTATAGACAATTCCACCCGACGCAACCTGGAACTTACAGAAACAATGCGTGAAAAGCAAAAGCGAGGTTCATTATTTTGGGTGTTGGACAAAACAAAGACAGCTATGGGAGCAAGAATGCTCAGTTTTTGGATAAAACAGCCACTAATAGACAAAGATAAAATTTTATTACGTTTAGATGCTGTTGATGTTATGCTTCAAAATATGGTAACGAGAGAAGAGCTGCAAGAGTATTTAACTCCAGTATATGATTTAGAAAGACTTATCAGCAGAGTAGCATTAAAAAGTGCATCGCCTAGGGATTTAACAGCGCTCAAGACGTCTTTAAGTATGTTGCCGGCGATTAAAACAGCCCTTAGTGACATAGATAATCCATTGATTAATAAGATATATTCTGAATTTGATGCGTTAGAAGATATTAAGGATCTTATTGAAAAAACATTAGTTGACGAACCTCCGATAGCTCTTCGTGACGGGGGATTGATAAAAGATGGTGCAGTAGAAGAAGTAGATAGGCTCAGGAGTGCAAAAACTGAAGGGAAAAACTGGCTTTCTTCTTTAGAGGAAGAAGAAAAGGAAAAAACCGGTATAAAAAATCTTAGAATTAAATATAATAAAGTATTCGGATATTATTTAGAAGTTACAAAGTCAAATCTTGATATGGTGCCGGATTATTTTATTCGTAAACAAACACTTACAAATGCCGAACGTTTTATAACACCTAAGCTAAAAGAGCTTGAGGATACGATTTTAGGCGCACAGGAGAGACTTACCGATCTTGAATATGAAATATTTTCTCAGTTGCGAGAAAATATAGCTTCAAATACCGTAAGAATACAAAAAACAGCTCATAATATTGCAGTAATTGATGTCATATGTTCTTTGGCAAAGGTTGCTGAAAATAATAACTATGTAAGACCTGAACTTAACACAGAAGGAATTATTAATATCAGTGAAGGCAGGCATCCTGTTGTCGAGAAAATGATTCCTAACGATATGTTTGTATCAAATGATACATATTTAAATAATGACGATAAAAGAATCGCTATTATTACAGGTCCTAATATGGCCGGAAAATCTACTTACATGAGGCAATGTGCGCTTATTGTGCTCATGGCTCAAATGGGCAGTTTTGTGCCTGCTTCATCCGCTAATATAGGAATATGTGACAGAATATTTACAAGAGTTGGGGCATCGGACGATTTAGCTTCAGGTCAAAGTACTTTTATGGTTGAGATGAATGAAGTAGCTAATATTTTAAGAAATGCTACATCGAATTCTTTATTGATCCTTGATGAAATAGGTCGCGGTACAAGTACATTTGATGGGTTATCAATAGCATGGGCAGTTGTTGAGCATATCTCTAATCCGGCAATTTTAGGAGCAAAAACATTATTTGCTACACATTATCATGAACTTACGGAATTAGAAGGTAAATTGGACAGTGTTACCAACTACTGTATTGCTGTACAGGAAAAGGGTGACGATATAGTTTTCTTAAGAAAAATTGTGTCAGGTGGTGCTGATAAGAGTTATGGTATACAAGTTGCAAAACTTGCCGGAGTTCCGCAAAGCATTATAGACAGAGCCAAAGAAATATCTATAAAGCTTTCTAATAACGATATTACTCTGGATTCTTTAACTCCTGCGAAACAAAGCGATAATTCATCAATGCAGCAACTATCTTTTTTTGACAGTTGTTTCACAGATCCTATAGTTGAAGAAATAAAAAATATTGACTTAAGTAATATCACACCGCTCGAGGCACTAAATTTGCTAAATGATATTCAAAAAAGGATATGACAAAATAGTGATTATTTTGCCAATAGAGTTTAGCAGTGGTTAATGATGAGGAGAAATGGTATGACTTTGATTGAAGTCCTTGATAAAAAGACAATTGATAAGATAGCAGCCGGAGAAGTTATTGAAAGACCGGCCTCAGTTGTAAAAGAATTGATTGAAAACTCAATAGACGCAAAGTCAAGTGCAATTACAGTCGAAATCAAGGATGGAGGTATTAGTTTTATTAGAGTGACCGATAATGGCTATGGAATTGCAAAAGATCAAATAAAAACTGCTTTTTTAAGACATGCAACCAGTAAAATACGTCAAATTGACGATCTTAACAAGATCAAATCTTTAGGGTTTAGAGGCGAGGCTCTATCAAGTATAGCCGCTGTTGCTCAGGTTGAGCTGATTACCAAAACAGCATCTGATCTTACCGGCGTTAGATTTGAAATAGAAGATTCAATGCCTGTATCTTACGAAGAAATAGGCGCACCAAGCGGCACAACATTTATTGTTAGGAATCTTTTTTTTCATACACCTGCGCGGAAAAAATTTCTTAAATCAGAAAAAACAGAGGCCACATATATAAGCACTTTAATTGAGCACATTGCACTGTCAAATCCGGATATATCTATTCAACTTATTATAAACGGGAAAGTAAAGCTTAAAACAACCGGTAACGGGAATTTATCCGATGTTATATATAAAATATACGGTAAGCAAACACTTGATAACTTACTTGAAATTAATGAGTCAAATCAATATTTTACCCTGACAGGTTTTATTGGTAAACCGGTCATTGCAAGAGGAAATCGCAAATCGGAAATGTTCTTTGTAAATGGGAGATATATTGAAAGCAAGTTGTTATCGAAATCATTAGAAGAAGGATATCACTTGCATCTTATGCAACATCAATTTCCTTTTGCCGTATTGCATTTTGAGGTTCCTCAAGAATCTATAGATGTAAATGTACATCCCACTAAAATGCAGGTACGATTTGATAATCCGGATTCTATTTATAATTCACTAAGAATCTGTATCAAAAATACAATTGAAAACAGCGAGCTTATAAATAAAGCATTTGCAGAAAAAGAAACACATCTTTGCGCAAATAACGAAATTAAAGCAGAGCCGTTTGAAATTAAGCAAATAGAAAAAATGCGAAATATTGTTGCCGAAAATTCGCCTTATGAAAAAAAATTTGATGACAGAGCGGCATTTGCAGATATTGAAAAACCATTATTTGAAGAAAGAAATGTGCCTGATAAGGAGCAATTTGAACATAAACAGCTTAATATTTACGACAATGATAACGAGGTAAAGTCAGATAATATTAAGCAAACCAAAGATATCAAATTAATTGGGCAGATTTTTGATACATATTTATTATTTGAATGTGATAAAGTGCTTTATATTATGGATCAGCACGCAGCACATGAAAAGATTATGTTTGAAAAACTTATGAATCAGTACGCAAATAAAGAATATCTCTCACAGATGATTTCACCTCCGGTAATAATTAATTTGACTTTTTCGCAATTTGATATTCTTGAAAAATATTTAGAAGAATTTTTATCACTAGGATATGAAATTGAAAAATTCGGAGGAAACGATATTTCTATAAGTGCTGTACCTGCAGATATTTACGGCATAAATCCTAAAAATTTATTTATAGATATTTTAGACGGATTATCTGATGTTACACAAAACAGAACATCAGATCTGATAGTTGAAAAGATTGCCTCTATGTCATGCAAGGCAGCTGTCAAAGGAAACCAATCTCTATCCATGATTGAGTCAAAAGCATTGTTAGAAACACTTTTTACATTGGACAATCCTTATCAATGCCCACATGGAAGACCTACGATGATTAAGGTTTCACAATATGAAATGGACAAAAAATTCAAAAGGATATTGTAAATGAATTCAGACAAACAAAAACTCATAATTCTTACAGGGCCTACATCTGCCGGTAAATCAGATTTGTCGATAAAGTTGGCCAAATCTATTGGATGCGAAATAATATCTGCCGATTCAATGCAAGTTTATAAACATATGGACATAGGAACCGGCAAAATACGAAAAGATGAGATGAATAATGTTAAACATCATTTGCTTGATGTAGTTGAACCAACTTCGGATTTTAACATAACTGTTTTTAAAGAATTAGCTGATAAAGCTATTAAAGATATATTTTCACGTGGCAAAATACCACTGATTGTCGGTGGAACAGGATTTTACATACAATCTGTGTTATATGATGTTGAATTTACAAACGAACAAAACGATATGCAATATCGCAGATATTTAGAAGATTTGGCTGTGACAAAAGGAAATGCTTACCTTCATAATATGCTCTATAAAATCGATCCGCAATCTGCACAGACAATACATAAAAATAATATAAAACGAATGATTCGGGCTCTTGAGTTTTATCACTTGGAGAACAAACCAATATCTTTACACAACAAAGAACAACGCAAAAAAATCAGTCCCTACAGCTTTAAATATTTTGTATTAAGCGATGATAGACAAACGCTTTATCAAAAGATTAATAAAAGAGTTGACAATATGATTTCACAAGGTTTAATTGAGGAAGTTAAAAATCTGCAAAAAATGGGATGTACAAAAAACATGACATCTATGCAGGCAATAGGCTATAAAGAAATACTGGAATTTTTAAGCGATGAATGTTCTTTAGAAGATGCAATTTATAATATTAAAATTAATACACGACACTATGCTAAAAGACAGCTTACATTTTTTAGACATGAAAGAGACGTAACTTGGATTATGCGTAATGATTATTCCTCAGAAGATGAAATACTAGATTATATGATTGGAGAAATTGGTAAATTATGAATAACATATACAGTACGGTAAATATAGATGATAAAGTGTTTGATTTTTGTAGTGATATTATAGATTCGCTAACTGATAGATTTAAGCAAATAGACGAGATTGCTGAGACAAATCAACTAAAGGTAATTTGCGCACTGCAAAAAAATAAAGTTAGTACGGAATGTTTTAATGCTTCTACAGGCTATGGATATGATGACTTCGGAAGAGACACTCTTGAAAAAGTTTATGCCGATGTTTTTAAATGCGAAGATGCTCTTGTAAGACCTCAAATAACATGTGGAACACATGCTATAGCATTAGCACTTAGTGCAAATTTAAGGCCAAATGACGAGCTGTTGTCCCCGGTAGGCAAGCCTTATGACACGCTCGAAGAGGTTATAGGAATTCGTAAGTCAAAAGGTTCTTTGGCTGAATATGGTATTACATACAAACAGGTTGATTTGACCGATGAAGGTTATTTTGATTATGACAAAATCAAATCAGCTATAAATTCAAAAACAAAACTTGTCACTATCCAGCGTTCAAAGGGATACCAAAGCAGACCTTCTTTTAGTGTAGATGAGATAGGAGAGCTTATTAAATTTATAAAGTCTATAAAAAATGATGTTATCTGTATGGTTGACAATTGTTATGGAGAATTTGTAGATACAAAGGAACCTACCAGTGTCGGAGCCGATATGGTTGTAGGATCGCTTATCAAGAATCCCGGCGGAGGATTAGCTGCAACCGGCGGATATATCGCCGGAAAGGCTGAATTAATAGAAAATGTCGCAAGAAGGCTGACATGTCCGGGTCTTGGAAGAGAAGTTGGCGCTACGCTTGGAGTAATGCGCTCCTTTTACCAGGGTTTATTTTTTGCTCCGGTAGTAGTTGCATCAGCTTTAAAAGGAGCTATATTTGCTGCAAATATTTACGAAAGGTTAAATTTTAAATGTATACCGAATGCTACAGAGGCTAGAAATGATATAATTCAAGCTATAACTCTTGGCTCAAAAGATAAATTACTGGCTTTTTGCAAAGGTATTCAAGCTGCTGCTCCGGTAGATAGTTTTGTAACCCCATTGCCGTGGGATATGCCGGGATATGACAGTCAGGTCATAATGGCTGCCGGAGCTTTCATGCAAGGGTCGTCTATTGAACTAAGCGCAGATGGTCCTTTAAAAGAACCATATAATGTATATTTCCAGGGAGGACTTACATGGTATCATGCAAAACTTGGTATTATGAGTTCACTTCAGCAATTGTACAAAGAAAACTTAGTTACACTCTAAATGACTATGGATTATAAAAACATAATAAGGTTTGTTAAATAAAGCCTACTAATAAACTAATAATTGTGTTAGAATATTTGAATGGTAATCTGAGTTATGTTATGTGATCAATGAGCAGATTTATCATATGCAAAAACAATTGATTAAAGATATGCCGATTAGTTTAAGACCATATGAAAAGTTTATGATATATGGCTCTTCTGCATTAAGTGATGCCGAGCTTTTATCTATTATTATTAGAAATGGCGTCGGTGGACAAAATGCGATTGCTCTAGCACAATCTGTCCTAAACACTAATCATGAAGGAATACTAAACTTGTCGCTAAGAACGGTTGAAGAACTCCAAAAGATACCGGGTATTGGCAAGGTAAAAGCAATTCAGCTAAAAAGCATAGCCGAGCTTTCTATGCGCCTTATTTCGACTAAACGAAAAAAACTTGTATCATTATATAATGCCCAAAGCATAGCTGAGTATTATATGGAGCAGCTTCGTCATAAGCAAAAAGAACATGCAATTTTATGTATGTTCGACAGTTCTGCAAATCTTATCGGTGACAAATTGATTTCTATCGGAACAGTTAATTCCTCTTTGGTTTCGCCTAGAGAAATTTTTTTGACTGCATTAGAATCTCATGCAGTATATATAGTTTTGCTTCACAACCATCCGAGCGGTTTATGCAAACCAAGTTCTGAAGATATATCAATCACTTTAAGTTTAGTAAAATGCGGTCATCTTTTAGATATTGAATTTGCCGATCATATAATTATCGGTGACAACATATACTATAGCTTTAGAGAACAGGGGGTAATCACCTCCTCAAAATAAAAAACAGGAGAATATTTATGGCAAGCAATATTTATGGTGCTGATTTAGGCACATGTAATCTTAAAGTCTACTCGAAATCATCTGATTCAGTAGTCAGTATTAAAAACACAATAGCTATAAAAGGGAAAAATCAAATATATGCATACGGAGATGATGCTTATGCTATGTATGAAAAAGCACCGTCTGATATTAATGTTTCTTTTCCGGTAGTCCGTGGCGTGATTTCTGATTTTAACAATATGCAGAATCTTATTTTTGAACTTATTACTAACTATGCACACGGAAAAATTAAAAATGCCGAATTTATAGTTGCCGTTCCTACAGCTATTACAGAAGTTGAGAAAAAAGCATTTCATGACTTGTTCTATAAGAACAAATATAAGGCAAAAAAAGTACTTCTTTGTGAAAAACCCATTGCTGATGCCGTGGGTTTGGGATTAGATGTCACAGAGCCTACCGGTCGTATGATTGTAGATATTGGAGCTGATACAACGGAAATTTCCGTAATTTCATTAAAGGGATTGGTTATTAGCGATTTGCTTAGCATCGGAGGCAATAAAATTGACGAATCAATAGCAACATATCTTAAAAGAAATTTCAATTTGTTAATTGGGCAAAAGACAGCAATGCAGCTTAAAGAATCTCTTGCAAGCGCAAAAGAGGGTGAAGTATTAAGTGATGTTGTAGTTGGACGGGATGTTGTCAGCGGTCTTCCCATAGAGCAAGAGATTACATCTGATATTATATATGAAGCTATCAAAGATAACGTTAATTCTATTTGCAATTCAATTAAACTGGTTCTTGAAAAGACACCACCGGAACTTGCAAGAGATATAATACGTGATGGTATTTACTTGACAGGTGGTTCATCAAAAATTACGAAATTAGATGAACTTTGTACCGATTTGACCAATATACAGGTTAATACTTGCGAATTCCCTATGGAAAGCGTTGTTTTGGGGCTTAATACAATCGTTTCTGATCCTAAATACAGCGGTTTAGGATACGAACTCAAATCTAAAATATTCAGTTAAACTTAAGGGGACTTTAATATAATGAAGCGTAGAGGAAAGAAAAGGAAAAACTTTCCAACCAAATATATGGCAATGATTCTTACAGCAATTTGTCTCGTTCTTATTTTTGTGAGTTTTAATGCAAATCTTTCCAATGGCCCGCTAAAGAATATTGCAGGGACAATTTTTGTGCCTATGCAAAAGGGTGTTAACCATATCGGGTATGCTATATCAGAAAAAATAGAATATATTCAAAATCTTGATTCTGTTATGGATGAGAACGATGAATTAAAGGCTGAGATTAATGAATTAAATGATGAACTTAGTTCATTAAAACTAGATCAATATGAATTAGAAGACTTAAGAGCTCTGCTTGAAGTAAAAGATACTTATTCTGATTATGAAACTACATCTGCAACAGTTGTAGGAAAAGACAGCGGTAACTGGTTTTCAACTTTTATCATTGATAAAGGAACATCAGATGGTATAACTGTAGATATGAATGTTATAGCTGATGGTGGGTTAGTAGGTATTGTTACGGATGTCGGTTCTAATTACGCTACTGTAAGAGCTATTATCGATGATAAAAGCAATGTTTCTGCCAGCGTAGTAAATACTTCGGATAATTGTATTGTTTCCGGAGATTTAGAGGAAATGAACGAGAACCAAAAGATTCTTCTTTCAAATTTACAGGATGAAGATGATAAAGTAGAAGTTGGCGATCAAATTGTGACCAGTAATGTTTCCGATAAATACCTTCCCGGAATACGTATAGGATATATAAGCGAACTGGAATATGATTCAAACAATATATCAAAATCAGGAAGTATAACGCCTACTGTTGATTTTAAACACATAAACAATGTTTTGGTAATATTACAGACAAAAGATTATACGGATGATGAGGACTGATTTATGAGTTTTAATATTAGACGAATAATTACGGTCGCTATAATAATAATTGTATGTTTTTTGTTGCAATGCACTTTATTTCAAAGCCTTGAGATTGCTTCAATTTCGCCGAATTTGATGCTTATAGTTACTTCATCATTTGGTTTTATGCGTGGCCGTAAAGAAGGCATGATAATAGGATTTTTCTGTGGCTTAATCAGTGATATCTTTTTTGGAGATATCATTGGTTTTTATGCACTTTTATATATGCTGATGGGACTTATTAACGGTGCATTCAAAAAAATGTTTTACCCTGATGATATTAAATTGCCAATGACTCTAATCGGCGTAAGCGATTTAATACTGAATATTTTTATTTATTTCTTTTTATTTTTATTTAGAAGCCGTTTTCATTTTATTTATTATTTCTTAAATATTATGTTACCGGAACTTGTTTATACTATGGTTGTCACCCTTGTTTTATATTTCATAATACTAAAAATCAATAATCATCTTGAAGAGATAGCAAAAAGGAGTGCCAGTAAATTTGTTTGATTTTATAGATAATCTTAAAGAATTTCTTAAAAATGTACTTAAATCAAGACTTGTTGTATTAGGCGTTGTAATGGCTGTATTAGCTATTATACTTATACAGCGTATATTTTCTCTGCAAATAATTAACGGGCAATATTATGAGGAAAACTATACTCTTTCTATAAAAAAAGAAAGAACAATAAATGCTGTAAGAGGTAATATATACGACAGAAACGGCAACCTGCTTGCCTATAATGAACTTTCTTACGCAGTAACACTAGAGGATGATGGTACATATGATTCTACAGAAGAGAAGAATAAAGCACTCAACTTAGAATTATATAAACTAATTAAAGAACTTGATGAAAATAATGACAATATTTTAAATAATTTCGGTATATCATTAAAAAAATCCGGCAAATTTAAGTTTAATGTTGAAGGCACCTCCCTTATGCGGTTTAGGGCAGATGTATTCGGTTATAGTTCAACTGACGATTTGTCAGAAAATTCCACGTTTGGTTTTAATGAGGCTGAAGCAACTGAGGATCAAATAATTGAATATTTATGCAGTGATTTAAAATTTGGAATAAACGAATCAGATTATGAAACAAAAAAAGATTTTTACAGAGTATTGGTTCTTCGATATGCCCTTAGCCAAAACAGTTATACCAAATATATAACAACTACGCTTGCTGAAAACGTTAGCGAAGAGACGGTTGTTTTTGTTGAAGAAAACGAAGACACCCTGCAGGGGATGGATATAGAAGAGGATACCATTAGAAAGTACGTTGATGGAGAATATTTCTCGCAAATAATTGGGTATACCGGAAAGATTTCAACTGAAGAATATGAAGAACTATCGGCTGAAGATGACAGTTATACATTAAATGACATTGTCGGAAAATCAGGCATAGAAGAAATAATGGAAACAACATTGCAGGGTACAAAAGGTTCTCAGACTCTATATGTTGATAACTTGGGTAAAATACTTAAAACAACGGATTCTACCGATGCGAAAGCCGGCAATGATGTATATCTTTCAATTGATAAAGATCTAACAGAGGTTGTATATAATTTAATTGAACAAGAGCTTGCGGGAATTTTATACAGTAAAATTGTAAATGTTAAATCATATAATTCATCAGCTGTTGATTCCTCGGATATACAGATACCTATTTATGATGTATATTACGCATTGATTGACAATAACGTTTTATCATTAGAAGACTTTGACAATAAAAATGCAAGTTCTGTTGAAAAACGTATTTATAAGACATTTTCGTCAAAATTAGATAAAGTTTTAAATCAATTAACTGATGTATTAAATGACAAGAAAACAAACTTTTCCGATTTATCGGAAGAAGAGCAGGATTATATTACTTATATCATTTCAATGCTTAAGAGTAATAATATAATTCTTACTGACGAAATTGATACAACTGATGAGACCTATATTAAGTGGGCTGATGGCAAAATCAGTTTGAATAAGTACTTAAATTATGCTTTATCACAGTCATGGATTGATACTCAATCATTTCAACCTGATGAAAAATATTCTGATTCTTCGGAACTTTACAATGCATTATGTGAATATATTATTTCAGAGATAGAAGATGATAGTGATTTTGCTAAAGAAATTTATTATTATTTGATTCAAAATGATTCAGTTACAGGAACTCAACTATGTATGGCATTATTTGAGCAGGGAGTTCTTAAGGATTCTTCTGATGAGGAAGATAATCTGGCTGCAGGTGTTATAAGTGCTTATTCTTTCCTAAAGGGGAAGATAAAATCTCTTAAAATTACACCGGCACAGCTGGCTTTAGATCCATGCTCTGCATCAGTTGTTATATCTGACACTGATACAGGAGAGCTCCTTGCTTGTGTTTCATATCCCGGCTACGATAACAATAAGCTGGCTAACAATATGGATTCCGATTACTATCAACTTCTTCTTGAGGATAATTCACTTCCGCTATATAATCATGCGACACAAGAAGAGACAGCGCCGGGATCAACTTTTAAAATGGTAACTGCATCAGCAGGCCTTACGGAAGGCGCAATAACAACGTCTACAAAGATTGATTGCGAAGGAAAATACGATAAGATTTCGCCAAATCCCACCTGTTGGATTTACCCACAGTCGCATGGATCATTGGATGTATCTGATGCAATAAAGGAATCCTGTAACTTCTTCTTTTATGAAGTTGGCTACAGATTAAGCTTGAACAAAAACGCATATGATGCTGATACGGGTATAGCTACAATACAAAAATATGCATCATATTTTGGATTGGATTCTAAATCAGGAATAGAAATACCTGAAAGTGAGCCGTCGGTTGCAGATGAATACCCGGTAACAGCAGCTATTGGACAAAGTAATCACGCTTATACTACAGTACAACTTTCAAGATATGTTACTGCAGTAGCTAATAGCGGAACTTTATTCAACTATACATTACTAAGTAAAGTAACAGATTCTGACGGAAATGTATTAGAAGAGTATTCCCCATCGGTTGATTCTGATATTGACCAAATATCAGACAGCAGCTGGGATGCCATACATAAGGGTATGCGCAAAGTTATTAAAGACCATTCGCAATTTGACAGTCTCGAGGTAGAAACTGCCGGAAAAACCGGTACGGCACAGCAAGATACATCCCGTGCCAATCACGCATTGTTTGTAGGTTATGCACCCTATGACGATCCACAAATATCAATCGCAACAAGAATTGCTTATGGTTATACTTCATCTAATGCGTGTGATTTATCTGCTAAAATACTTTCGTATTATTTTGGCGAAACAAAAATTGACGATATCCTTAC
>CAJOPM010000218.1 GCA_905236225.1 uncultured Eubacterium sp. | reverse complement strand
TTGATGATATGCATATATATTCTGTGGATGAGGTGTTTATAGACATAACGCATTATCTTAATATTTATAAGATGACGCCATATGAACTTGCACGCAAAATGATTAAAGACGTCTTATCTGAGACAGGAATTACCGCAACGGCGGGAATAGGCACCAATATGTATCTGTGCAAGATAGCCATGGATATTTTGGCAAAGCACGTAGAAGCTGATGAGGATGGAGTCAGGATAGCAGAGCTTGACGAGATGAGCTATCGGCGCAAATTGTGGACGCACACTCCTGTGTCGGATTTTTGGAGAGTGGGACGAGGCTATGAGCGAAAGCTTCATAAGCACGGATTATATACTATGGGAGATATTGCCAAATGTTCCGTAGGAAGAGAAGATGAATACTATAATGAGGAACTCTTATACAAACTTTTTGGCGTCAATGCAGAGCTTCTCATAGACCACGCCTGGGGATACGAGAGCACTACAATTGCGGACATCAAAGCATATCGCCCAAAGGAGAACAGCATATCTGCCGGCCAGGTGCTTAAAAAGCCTTATACCGCAGAAAAAGGCGAGATAATAGTATGGGAGATGACAGATCTTCTGGTTCTTGATTTGGTTAAGAAAGGCTATCTTACCAATAAAATGGTGCTTGAGATTGGATATGACATTGAGAACCTAAAAGGCCCTAAAAGAAGGGCTTTATATAAGGGCGAGGTTTCAATTGATCATTATGGAAGGGCGGTGCCGGCAAAGGCGCACGGCTCGATTAATTTGTCCGGATATACATCTTCTTCCAAAGAAATACTTGATGCCGTAAGGAGCCTTTATAACCGGATAGTAGATCATAGCCTGCTTATTAGAAGAGTAACGATAAGCGCGCAGCATATTTTGCCCAAAGATGATCCTTCTTTAATAGAACAAAACAATTACAAACAGCTTAGTTTTTTTGATATGCAAACAGAAGCTTTAAATGAGGAAAATAAGGATAAAGAAGAGCGGCTGCAAAAGGCCGTTTTGGCAATCAAAGAAAAATACGGAAAAAATGCAATACTTAAAGGAACCAATCTTTGCGAGGATGCAATGACGATTGAGAGAAATAATCAGATAGGAGGGCACAAGGCGTGAAACAAGGCTCTAAAGACATACACAAATATGATGATATTATAAACATGCCGCGCCATATCAGCACGCATCATGCTGCAATGCCGGCCGATAAGAGAGCGGCACAGTTCGCTCCGTTTAAAGCTGTATCTGATGAGGGCTTTGATGTGGTAAATACGCCCAACTTAGAGGATGACGATTGAAGCGTTTTTAAGGTCGGACAAATCATAGACAATTCCCGATTCGATTCCCACTACGGTGGGGCGAAGCAGCAGGTTGGGATTCTTCTTTACAACCTGAGCCGTCTCGCCGTTGCTTAAAGTGACGATAGAATCAACCGGATACAAAATCGCAGTCTGCATAAAACTATTAACTGCAGCAGAGTCAAGCTCGCTTACAGCCATAGCCATAATCATCTCTACCGATTCGCGCTGCGATTTCGCACTCTTATAAGGACGCGTCGTAACAAGCGCATCATATATATCAGCTACATTTAATATCTTTGCATATTGCGAAATCTGAGAAAAATCCTTGCCATCCGGATATCCCATGCCGTTCATTTTTTCATGATGCTCTAAAACACCCAGCGCTACGGCAGGCTCCATGCCGGGAATATTCTTGATGGTGTTGTACCCCAAAATGGAGTGCTGCTTCATAATTGCAAACTCGCCTTTGGTAAGAGCGGCGGGTTTGTTAAGAATCTCAAGCGGAATCTTGGCCTTGCCGACATCGTGAAGCAATCCGGCCATTCCGATTTCTCGAAGCTGCTTGTCGGAATAATTGAGATTCTTGGCAATAATCATAGAAATAGTAGCAACATCAACACTATGCTTAAACGTATACTCATCCGAAATCTTAAGCTCACTGATATCAAGTGCAACGGCGTCATTTTCATCGATTGCGGTAAACAAATCCGTCACAATGTGATTGGCGGTATCGCACACCTGATCATTATCATCCGGCAAAGAGTAAATAAGCTGAATGCCATCAGAAACTCTCTTTTTAACTTCTTCTTTTAAAGAAACCTTCTTGGGGTCGGGCGTTCTAAGCTTCTCGATCTGCACCTTGGCTTTTTTAGAAATTTCGACATTGTCAGAGGTCTCTTCTTCCTCGCCTGTAGAAATAAAGACCATAGTAATACCGCGCTCTAGAAGACTGTTAATGATATAATCGGTAACAACCGTTCCGGGCTTAATTAAGCAGCGCCCCAATCTGTCTACAACAATGTCATCAAGCACTTCGCCTACTTTAAGTTGTCTTGTAAGGATACGTTTTGCATTTTTACTACTCATAACTCACTCGATTCTAAATACAGATATCATAATTTTAAAATAATGAGCCTTTAAAATCAATAAAAATGGTAGGAAATCTACAAATGAA
>CAJOPM010000217.1 GCA_905236225.1 uncultured Eubacterium sp. | reverse complement strand
TCTTGCCTCTAGTGTGACCGTTTTGTGACCTTTTCAATGATAAAATGGTTTCAAACCAGAGGGGGATTCTGGTACAGTTATGAAAATATGATATAGATCGTGAAGAAAGGCACCTCATTTTGAGGTGTCTTTCGCTGTCTTGGAATTTCTTTTAACTAAGTGTATACTTTATTTAGCATAGTTAATTATTTTAGGTGAATATATGGGATTTTTTAAGAAAATGAAAGAGCAGTATACAATGTATGCAGATGCTCTTGCAGGAAAGAATACTGACAATATTGACATTCAAAAAAATTTAAAAGACGAAAATGAAAAATTATGTAATATGGATGCAGATTATAATAGCTGTCCGTTTATAAATGAAGACAAAAAACATTGTGACGCAGCGCATAATATGTGTTATTTTATGAAGAAAAACAAGGAAAAAAATTCTTTCATAGAAAATTATTATAAAAGGTTTGAATAGATTGCAAAATCGCTTTATTTTGTTAAAATATATAACATAGGATTTGAACGCATTACGAGGAATTATGAACAAGAAAGAAATTAATGAAATTAAAAAACAGTTTACACCTGAACATTGTACTATTTCTAGAATATGTGGGTGTTATGTAGATTATGAGAAAAACAAAGTGCTCCTTTCGAAGGACGCTTTTTTATCGCTTCCGGAAGAGGAAGAGCACAAATATTTCGATATTTTTAAGAAAGTCTTATCCGGGACCATAGGAAAGAATCTTGTTACAATCGATTTTCCTACACAATTTGAATCAAAGGGTGAGTCGCAGGATTTTTTTATGAGACTTTTAGATAGCGAACTGCAAGACGATGCTCTGATTGAAGAATTATATAATAATATTATCGATAAATATCATTTTGATGAGAATTATTACATCATATTGATAAATGCGGCATATGATGTTCCGGGGAAATCTACGGACGGCTCTGAGATGTTTGATGCTTCTGATAATGTATATAGATATATATTATGTGCTATTTGCCCCGTGACTATGTCGAAAGCCGGTTTATCATATAGTGTTATGGATAATGCTATTAAAGAAAGAATAAGAGATTGGGTAGTGCAACCGCCTGTTAGCGGATTGCTTTTCCCGGCATTTGAAGATAGAGCTTCGGATATCCACAAAATTTTATATTATTCTAAGAATCCTGAAATATACCAGGAAGATTTCTTGAGTGATATAATCGGAGAGGCAAAACTTCTTACTCCTTGTGAGCAAAAAGAATCTTTTGCAGAACTTATCACGCAGACTCTGCGACAAAACGGTGATTTTGATACAGTAAAATCTATTCAGGAAAATATTAATGAACTTATAGAAGAAGCCCAGGAGTCAGATGGCGTATTTGAGTTAGATAAGGTTAATACTAAGCGAATATTGTCTGATAGCGGAGTAGATGATGAAGATGTGGAGCTATTCGACGAATTGTATGACGAGCAGATAGGTAAAGATGCACAAATTTATCTTAATAATGTTGCAGATACCAAAAAATTTCAGATAGAAATGCCGGATATTATTATTAAGACCGATCCGGAGCACGCAATGCTTATAGAAACGATGGAGATTAATGGGAGAGATTGTATAGTTATTCCTGCAGATGGTAATATTGAAGTTAATGGTATTAGTGTAAGGGTTAGAAACGAAAGGGAAATCTAGTATGCATAGCAGTATCAACTTATCACATAATATGCTTGGATGCAGAATTGATAATTGGCTTAAACTTCTTAGAGAAAATAAGATAAGTAAGGATAAGAAGGGACAGGCAGTATTTATTACGGCAGTTTCGTTTGCGATGGCAATTCCTACAGCAATTGAAAGATTAATTTTTGATTTACCAATAAGAAGAACGAAAATCAAAAAAGATCCTTTATATGTTGTTGGACATTGGCGTACCGGAACTACATTTCTACAGAATATACTTAGTAAAGATAAGCAATTTGGATGGTTTGATCCTGTTAAGACGGTTTCTTTTAACAACTGTATTATGCTTAGGCGTTTCCTGGCTTGGGCAGAAAAATATATGCTAAAAAATGCTCGTCCAATGGATAATCTCGATTATGAATTGGACTTGCCAATGGAGGAGGTATTTGCACAGGCCACTATATCAACGCAAGCCATTAGCCATATGCTTGTTTTCCCAGATAATGGTAAGGGTATCAAATATATTGAAACAGCATTTACCGATGAGCAAAATGAAAAACGCCAAAGGGAATGGTCAAAATCTTATGACTATATCCTAAAAAAAGCCACATATTTAGAGCATGGTAAGCAATTAATGCTAAAAAGTCCCGAAAATACTTGTCGTATAAGAAAATTAAAAAGATGTTATCCGGGAGCTAAATTTATAAATATATATAGAAATCCTTATACTGTAGCAATTTCTACAAAAAATATGTTTATAAAAGAGATGAATCTTCTTAGTCTTAGCGAACCGCCCTCAGAAGAGTTTATAGAAGATACAATCGTTGATTTAATGCGAAGAATTTATAAAAAAGCATTTAAAGATTTAAGTCAAATTAATAAAAATGATTATATCGAAATTAAGTACGAGGATTTTATAGCAAATCCAATGCCTTTTATGGAAGAGATATATAACCATTTATCACTTAGTGGATTTGAAAAGGCTAAGCCTGATTTTGAAAAATACTTAGAAAGTATGGAGCATTATCAAACCAATAATTATAATTACTCTCCTAAACTTATTAGAAAAGTAAATGAAAAATTGGATTTTTATTTCGAGAGATATGGGTATGAAATGCTTGAAGCATAAATAATAAGCCTCACGCAATGTGAGGCTTATTTGTTCTTATAAAAGGGGTTGACCGTGTATTTTCATACACGGTCTATTAGGGGAGATTATGAAAATTATTTACTCAACTGAGATGTTTCTCAACTGATGAGTACAGTATATAATCTCAATGTGTTATTTTTTTGTCAAAAATGTGAAAAAACTATGAAAGGTATAATTTATGAGATATCCCAAATTTTTAAAGGATTATGGAACAATAGGATTTGCAGCGCCTGCTTTTGGTTGTAATATTGAGCCATATAAAAGTGGTTTTAAGGCTGCTTTGGATAATTTTAGCAATAGAGGATATAAGTGCATAGTTGGAGAGAATGCATACAAAGGCGATGGAATTGGTATAAGTTCTACGCCTCAAAGTTGTGCAAAAGAACTAAGCAGCATGTATTTAGATGATAAGTGTGACGTCATAATATCATGCGGTGGGGGAGAGTTAATGTGTGAAGTAGTTAATTATATTGATTTTCAACAGATAAACAATGCAAAGCCTAAATTTTTTATGGGATACTCAGATAATACGAATTTTACGTTTTTGCTTACAACATTATGCGATGTAGCTTCAATTTATGGCCCGTGTGCTGCAACTTTTGGGATGAGCAAATGGCATGATTCAATAGATGATGCTTATAAGCTTATTAGTGGGCGCAAAAGTAAGATCTCTGGGTATGATAAATGGGAGATGACATCGCTAAAATCAGAGGATAATCCAACGGCTCCATACAATCTTACGGAAACTAAAAAATTGATATATAACACAGATGATAAAAAGGCATCATTTAGCGGAAGATTAATAGGAGGCTGTTTAGATTGCCTGACTAATCTTACCGGAACCAAATTTGATAAGGTTAGAGAATTTAACGCAAAATATAAAGAAGACGGAATAATATGGTTCTTAGAAAGCTGTGACCTTAATGTTATGTCAATAAGAAGAAGTCTTTGGAATTTAGATAACTGCGGTTGGTTTGAAAATGTTAAAGGATTTATAATTGGTCGTCCAATGCATTTTGATGAGCCTATGTTTGGCCTAGATCAATATAGGGCAGTAACAGGAATACTTGATAAATATAATGTGCCAATAATTATGGATTCTGATATCGGCCATCTGCCTCCGGCTATGCCGCTTATTTGCGGAAGTTATGCTTATGTAGATGCGAATTTTAATGATATTTCGATAGATATGAGCTTTTAACCACCAAGTGCGGGATAAATTCCCGTATCTTGGTGGCTGCTTAGCTGCTTATTTACCCCAAAGCATTTTATGAATTGGGGTAAATTATTTATTGTTTCTTATTTATATCTACATCTAACAGAGCTTCTCTACCTACTTCGCCTGTTCTTACCTTTATAACTTGCTCGACATCATAAACAAATATTTTGCCATCGCCTATATGTCCGGTATATAAAACTTTACGGGCTGTTTCTATTACAAGAGAAGCCGGCACAGTGCATACTACAATATCAACCTGAATTCTGGGATGCAAGATAGTTTCCATCTTAACACCACGATAATAATCGGTACGGCCTTTCTGTACACCACATCCCAAAACATTAGTTACAGTCATTCCGGTAATATCTATTGCATCTAATGCCTCTTTCAAATCATCGAAACGATTTTGTTTAGCTAAAATTGTAATTTTGGTAATTTTTGAATCATAAGCCGTAATAGGCTCGCCTGGGATGTGTTTTGTTTCCTTTAATTGTACAGGAACAGCTTCATCCATAGGAACCTTTTCATTTTCAGGAGCCATAAGCAAGTCTTTGACCTTCTCGTTATGTCCGCCAAAGTTGTTAATTGAGGATGAAAGTGTAAAGTCAGCATATGCTGATGTAAGGCCGTGTTCATGTAAATCAAGACCGTCAAGCTCTTCTTCAGCGCTGCATCTTATTCCAATTGTATGTTTTAGCAGCTTAAATACGATAAACGAAATACATCCTGACCACAGAGCAACGGTCAAAACACCTAGGCATTGAACCAAGAAGAAGTGTGCGCCTCCTCCATAGAACAAACCGATTCTTTCGCCGGATCCAAAGTCATAATATGAAAAAAGACCGGTTAAAATCGTACCAAGCATACCACAAAAACCATGAACAGCTACGGCACCGACTGGATCGTCGACTTTTAATTTCTTATCAATAATCTCGACAGCAAATACTATGCATACACCTGAAATAACACCTATAATAGCAGCTCCTACAGGAGTAACAGTATCACATCCGGCAGTTATGGCAACCAAACCGGCAAGTGTTCCGTTAAGTGTCATAGAAACATCAGGTTTTTTGTACTTTATCCATGTGGTGATTAAAGCACCTAAAGTTGCTGTGCATGTAGCAAGATTTGTTGTATAAAATACTCTAGCTGCTGTATCACTAAGGCCATCGGAAAGTCCGACTGTTGAGCAGCCGTTAAATCCAAACCAGCAGAACCATAATATAAATACGCCCAGAGCAGCAGAAGTTAAGTTATGTCCTAAAATAGCATTTGAAGATCCATCTTTTTTGTATTTACCTATTCTAGGACCGACAACAATTGCCCCCATTAATGCAGCAACGCCGCCTACCATATGTACTGCTGTAGAACCGGCAAAGTCATGAAATCCCAGAACTGATAACCAACCGCCGCCCCAAATCCAATGACCGCTGATTGGATAGATTATTAGACTTATTACACAGCTGAATATGCAATAGGAACTGAATTTGGTTCTTTCGGCTACAGCACCTGATACGATGGTAGCAGATGTTGCACAAAATACAGTTTGAAATATCATTGTTGTAAAGTCGGTTTGGTGAATCGAGAATAAATCTGCTTTGCCAATAAATAATCCTGCAGAACCAAACATAATACCAAATCCTAAAAACCAGTAAAAAGGCGTACCTACAGCAAAATCTACAAGGTTTTTCATAATAATATTACCTGCATTTTTTGCTCGTGTAAGTCCGGATTCCAGCATGCAAAAACCTGCCTGCATAAAGAAGACCATTGCTGCACCAAGCAAAGTCCATCCTGTATCAACGCTTGTTGCAAGTGATGTAATATCCATATTAAATTCCTCCTTTGTTTTGATAAAACAAAATGGCGCATCACCATGCAATCAAGCATAGCAACACGCCATTGTGTTATCAGTATAATTTTTATGGATTTATTTATTTCAAAAAAGATGCTATTGGGGGTATTCCCAAAAGCACCTTTGCTTTGAACAGTATAACATATTTAATTAAAGCTGCCAACGGGAATCGAACCCGTGACCTCCGCACTACCAATGCGACGCTCTACCGACTGAGCCATGGCAGCTTAGACTAAAATGTCCGACCGAAATAATATACTATATAATTTTTTTAATGTCAACAAAAAAACATTAAAGTAAATAGCAAATTAGAGCTCTATTTTTCCAACTAAATCACCAAGAGTTAAGCCCTTTTTTGATGAATTTTTATTGGGTTTATGAGATCTGTTATTTTTTTGCTCGCGTTTATTATTATGTTTTGAAGTTTTTGATGGTTTAAAAGCGCTTTGAGGACTGGCATTTTCATTTAATTTCATGGTTAATGAAATTTTTTGCCTGTCAACATCTACATCAAGAATTTTAACATCAACAATATCTCCAACGCTTACTACATCAAGAGGGTGCTTAATAAATCTGTCTGTGATTTGACTGATATGAACAAGTCCGTCTTGATGAACACCAATATCTACAAATACACCAAAGTCAACAATATTTCTAACAGTGCCTTTTAGAATCATCCCGACTTTTAAATCTTTTATTTCCAAAACATCACTTCTTAAAATAGCACCCGGCATATCTGCTCTTGGATCTCTGGCAGGTTTTTCAAGTTCATCAAGAATATCGGTAAGAGTAGGTACTCCGATACCTATTTGACTTGCTACATCATCTAAATCTGTGATTTTAGCTTTTATTCCGCTTAGATGCCCGGGTTTGATATCGTTTTTGCTTAAACCAAGGAGAGTAAACAAGGACTCAACGGCACTGTAACTTTCGGGATGAACAGCTGTTGCATCTAATGGGTTATTAGCATTGTTGATGCGCATAAAACCGGCACATTGTTGATATGCTTTAGGACCTAATTTACTAACTTTAAGCAATTCATTACGAGATGTGAAACGACCGTTTTTTTCTCTGTAGGCAACTATATTTTTAGCTACAGTCGCATTGATTCCGGATATATACTCCATAAGAGAGGCCGATGCTGTATTTAAGTCTACGCCAACTTTATTAACACATGATTCAACTACGCCGGATAAGGCATCATCTAACTTCTTTTGATTCATATCATGCTGATATTGGCCGACACCAATTGATTTAGGATCAATTTTAACAAGTTCAGCAAGTGGATCTTGAAGGCGTCTTGCCATAGATATTGCTGAACGTTGTCCAACGTCATAGTTTGGGAATTCTTCGGTAGCCGCTTTGCTTGCGGAATATACTGAAGCTCCGGCTTCGTTTACGATTATGTATTTAACATCAGCATCTATTTCTTTTATAATTTCGGCAATTATTTGTTCGGATTCTCGTGAAGCAGTACCGTTTCCAAGAGAAATCAAGTTTACATTATATTTTTTAATGAGTTCTTTAACTACCTTTTTCGATTCTTCGACTTTATTTTGCGGAGCAGTAGGGAAAATAACTGTAGTATCAAGAACCTTTCCGGTTTCATCTACTACAGACAGTTTGCAACCGGTTCTAAATGCAGGATCCCATCCAAGAACAACTTTTCCGCTGATAGGCGGCTGCATTAACAGCTGATTAAGATTTTTACTAAATACGTTAATTGCTCCATCTGATGCAGTTTCCGTAAGTGTGTTTCTGATTTCTCTTTCAATGGCGGGCATAATAAGACGCTTTAAGCTATCATCAATGGTATTTTCCAAAAACTGTTTTGTGTTTTTGTTATCGGATGTAATAATTTCTTTATACAAATAATGCATAATTTCATCCATCGGGGCTTCTAATTTGACAGTAAGGAATTTTTCGGCTTCTCCTCGGTTAATAGCCAAAATTCTGTGAGAAGCTATTTTTTTAACGGGTTCTTTGAAATTATAATACATTTCATAGACACTTGATGCTTCCTCATCTTTAGCAGCAGTAACAATATTGCCGGATTCAAAGGAAATTTTGCGTATGTTAGTGCGATAAGTTGCATTATCGGAAATTATTTCGGCAATAATATCTGAGGCGCCTTCTAAAGCACTTTCTGATGATTCTACGCCCTTTTCAATATCAATATATTTTGATGCTTCTTCTAAAAGTGAGATATTAGGATCTTGCTTTAATATTAGTTGAGCAAGAGGTAAAAGTCCCTTTTCTTTGGCAATTGTAGCTTTTGTACGCCTTTTAGGACGATAAGGTCTGTAAAGATCTTCTACGGCAATAAGTGTTTTGGCATTTGAGATCCGGTCTTTTAGTTCGTCTGTAAGCAAGCCTTGTTCCTCTATGCTTGTAATAACAGATACTTTTTTTTCCTCGAGATTCCTAAGATAATTAAGTCTTTCAAAAAGTTCCCTTAATACTTCGTCATTTAAGGAACCGGTTACTTCTTTTCTGTATCTGGCGATAAAAGGAATGGTATTGCCTTCATCAATTAATTTTATTGCTGATTCAGCCTGAGTTTTTTTTATGTTTAATTCTTCGGAAATTTGTAATGCTATGTCCATAATATCCTCCATTTATTTGTATGCAATAACACTATTATAAATAAATTGATAATATGAGGCAAGAAAACATTGTATAGTTTAAGTATGTTGTGATATATTAAAAAACGCAGATTGTATGTTAGAAAGGAAGTTTATATTATGAATAAAAAACCATTTGTTACATTAGATAAACTAAAAGAGATAAATAAAGAATATCCGACGCCTTTTCATCTTTATGACGAAAAAGGAATTAGAGAAAATGCAAGCAAAGTAAAACAGGCATTTTCCTGGAATAAAGGGTTTAGAGAATATTTTGCAGTTAAAGCCAATCCAAATCCGTTTATTATCAACATTTTAAAAGAATATGGATGCGGCACTGATTGTTCATCTATGACAGAACTAATGCTTTCTAATTCATTAGGATTTTCCAATGAGGAGATTATGTTCTCGTCTAATGATACACCGGCTGAGGATTTTGTTTATGCAGATAAGATTGGTGCTACGATCAATCTTGATGATTTTACACATATAGAATTTTTAGAAAAGACAATAGGTCATATTCCAAAGAGAATCTGCTGTAGATTCAATCCCGGAGGTATATTCCAAGGTGCAAATGGTATTATGGACAACCCCGGAGATGCAAAATATGGATTTACAAAAGAGCAACTTATTGAAGGATATAAGCTTTTAAAGCAAAAAGGAGCTAAAGAGTTCGGTATTCATGCTTTTCTCGCTAGTAATACAGTTTCAAATGATTATTATCCTGAGCTGGCTGAGATTTTATTTAAGCTTATTGTTGAGATCAAAGAAGAAACCGGTTGCGATTTCAGGTTTATTAATTTATCCGGAGGAGTGGGTATACCTTATCAACCGGATAAAGAGCCTAATGATATTCTTAAGATAGGAGAGGGCGTAAGAAAAGTATATGAGAAAATTCTTACACCGGCCGGACTTGATGATATTGCCATATATACTGAAATGGGACGTTTTATGACAGGACCATATGGATGCTTGGTTACAAAAGCAATTCACAAAAAGCATACCTATAAAGAATATATTGGAGTAGATGCATGTGCAGTTGATCTTATGAGACCGGCAATGTATGGAGCATATCACCATATAAGTGTTATGGGTAAAGAAGATGCACCGTTGGATCATAAATATGATGTAACAGGCTCTCTTTGCGAAAATAATGATAAATTTGCTATAGACAGACAACTTCCTAAAATTGATATTGGTGATTATCTTGTTATACATGATAGCGGAGCACATGGCTACGCTATGGGATATAATTATAATGGAAGGCTAAAATCAGCCGAAATCTTATTAAAAGAAGATGGAAGTTATCAGCTAATCAGACGAGCTGAAACAACAAAAGATTATTTTGCGACATTTGATTGCTTTGATATTATAAAAGATCTTGTTTAACTCAGTCGGAGAAATCCCCAACCTCACTAAGCGTTAGCGTAGGTGGGGGTTATGACAAACTATACTCAGTCGGGGTACCCTAAAGGACTAGGAATGCTAAGCATTCCGTCG
>CAJOPM010000216.1 GCA_905236225.1 uncultured Eubacterium sp. | reverse complement strand
TAGGAATGCTAAGCATTCCGTCGCAAGCTCCGACTTAAGTTAAACGCTCCGCTTTTGATGCGCACGGATTCGGACAGGAATTTGTCTACTGAAGCAGACCCGAATCCGGCGCGCAAGACTCGCAAGCGAGTCTTGACATATAGCAATACTATAATGGGTGATTTTATGAAAATATGTAAACGCGCAAAAGATTTTGTACAGATAATAAATGAAGATGGTGCGGTGCGCCTTTGCTCGTGGCTTTGTGATGGCGGAATAGTCGGTCATCTTACGAAAAACAGTCTTGATGAGATTTATCATAGCCAGGCGGCAGAAGTGATTTTTGATATGCATGCTAAGGGTGATCATTCTAACTGCAATCCGAACACGTGCCCATATGTTGCAAACGACTGTGTATCAGAAATTGAAGTTGAGGTTGACAAGATTCCAAAGTTTCCGGAGTCGTTGTATCTTGCGTACGAGAATGTTTGTAACTACAAATGCGTAATGTGCGATATTCCAAACTGTATGGCACGGACTAATGCCGGCAAGTCTGAAGAAAAATATAATCAAATAGATGAAAAGATAAGGAAGGCGCTGCCCTATGTTAAAAGCCTTAGTGCAAATGGATTGGGAGAACTATTTGTAAGCAAACATATCCTTAAATTGCTATCTGAATGGAAGCCGCTTGCGGATCCTGAAGAAATATCCGTATCGCTTGAGACGAACGGTTCGCTATTTGATAAGGAGCACTGGGGAAAAATAGATAACATAGGGCAATATAATTTATCAGTGAGCATTACTGTGCTTAGTTTTCATGATGAATTATATAAAAAACTTTCCGGCACAAAGCAGCCGGTAGATAAGCTTATAGATAACCTGCATTTTGTCAGGTCGCTAAGAAGTCAGGGAATAATTAACTACTTTGAGATAGCGACGGTTTATCAGAATGATAATTACAAGGAATTGCCGGAATTCGCCCGAAGATGCTTAGAAGAATTTCAAGCAGATTATGTTCGTTTAAGACCTTTTGATCCGTGGGGAGCCGAAGGGATGAAGGAATGGATGATGGATGTGCGAAATGTATATCATCCGAATCACAAAGATTTCCTAAAAGTTATGCAAGATCCGATATTTTCACATCCAAAGGTGCACGACTGGGGAGGCGGCAGGCCAAGCGGACTGGGCCCGGAGCCATATGTCAAGATGAGAAAGCAGTTTTCTTTCATAGAATCAATATTTTCCGATAAAGAATTTATCGCAAGGATATTGGAGAAATGCGGCGATAAAAAGGCAGTTGTATACGGAATGACGGTTGTGGGAAAAGCGCTTGCAAGTCGCCTTAAAAATGAAGATAAACTTGCCTATTGCATCGATAGAAAAATGGATGGGCAAAGACATTTAGAACTGCCGATATACGGCATTAATCATTTTGAAGATTTAGATAAAAATGTGACTGTGATAATTGCGCTTCATCAAAATGAAGCAGTTATAGCCGATATGTTAAAGAGAGCAGGCTATAATAATGAGATACTGTTTATAAACGATTTAGCAGGTGTATAGCAAGTGAATGCCAAAAATAAAAATATGGTAAGCATCATATGCCTTACCTATAATCAGGAAAAATATATTGTTAAGGCCATAGAGAGCATGCTGATGCAGCAAACTGACTTTGAGTATGAAATCATAATCCATGATGACGCATCAACTGATAGCACTGTAAATATATTACGGGAATATCAAAGTAAATATCCGGAAAAGATAAGACTGGTTTTGGAAAAACAAAACCAATATAGCATGGGACGAGATACTTTTGCAGATCTTGTAAGAAATATCGCAACAGGAAAGTACATTGCGGTTTGCGAGGGCGATGACTTTTGGATAGATGATAACAAACTGCAGCTGCAATATGATGCCATGAATGAGCACCTTAAGTGCGATATGTGTGCTTGCACAGGCTGTACGGTTAGTGAAGATGGAGAAAAACAAATCAGCCTGATAAGACCGCAAGAGACAAGCGGGGTACTTGATGTTCGGGATGTGATTTTAGGCGGAGGTCAATTTTTGGTGACTGCAGGTTTGTTCTTTCGAAAGAAAATGTATGAAACGATGCTGCCATTTGAAAATGTTTTTCCGCTGGATTATACAATGCAGATCAAGGGATCGCTTAGAGGCGGTATTTATTATATTGACAAAAATATGGCGGCATACAGAAGGTATGCCGGAGGTTCGTGGACAAATAATGTTTTGAACAATGATAGCAGGTTGAGGCAACAGTGGGAGCGTGAGATAGCTATGCTAAAGCAGCTTGATGCAGACACTTGCGGCAAATACAGCCAGACAATAGCGTGTAGGTTAAAGTCATATACACCTTTTGAGATGCAGCTTGCAAGCCATAGGGATGAAATATTAAAGGAGTTAAAGTCTGCTCCAGGCAAAGCCTATATATGGGGAAGAGGCAGAAGGGGCAGAAGTTTAGAAGCTTTTTGTGCAAAAGAGGGAATCAAAATAGAAGGAATCTGCGATATAATAAATACTGATATCGGGCATAAGAGCGAAAGTGGAAGTACAATTATTACAACAGATGAGGTGCTGCAAAATGCTGATGTAATATTTGCTTCGAACCGATATGCATATAGGGATTTAAAAAAATCAGAGTATCAAGGCAGACTTATAGATTTTGAAAAATATATGCCGTGGGGATAATAAGCTGTTATATCTCAGACGAGATGACCCCCGCCTCTAAGCAAAGCGTAGGCGGGGGAGACTTGAACTCATTAGATGGGAGTCGCAATGGATAATATAAAATTAACTGAAATTAAAGCTGAAGAAATAATATCGCAGCTAGAGGACTGCCTTGAGAAATCGGATTTGGTCGTGCTTGTTGATTTGAAGCGTGCGCAATCGCTTACGGATACGCTGTGTATGTCAAAGGCATTGAAAGATACAACAAAAAAAATAACAATAATTTCCTGTGCTGATTTTGCATTAGAACTTCCCAAACATACATATATAAATCCTGAAGAAGATAAAATGCAGGTTCTGCTTGATTTGTACAGATGCTATGATGCTTCCGATAAACTTATTTTATTTGCTGATGATTGCAATTATCCAACCATGTATAATTATGTAAAAGGTGGGTTACTCTCGATTGATGATATGCTTAGGATAATGCTCTTTTGAGGATGATTTATGGAAGATGTGCGATATAAAGAAATGATTGAAAATGTAAATAGTATCATTGATAAAATATCTGATAAAGATGTTTTTTTATTTGCGCACTGCGAAGCGACGCTTTGCCTTGCGGATTATCTGATAGAGCATGATATAAGACCGGTAAAGATACTTGATAACAGCCCCCAAAAGACAGGCATTATTTATAAGGGAATATGCGTATGCTCTCCGCAGTATATTCAAGGCTCGGCGGGTTCACATACGATTGTATTAATTGTAAGCCGTTTTTATGAGGCTATGAAAAAGCAGTTAAGGAAGCTGCATTTTACAGGAGAGGTTATTAAGCTTATAGATTACAATACGTATGCTGAATATTCATTATCAAAAGATACTATTAAGCGTAAATACAGTCGCATAGAACATGGGATGAAACTACTTGGCACAATCAAGGATAAACACAAAGGGAAACTGATCATCTTGTGTCCGTTTAATGCGTTAGGGGATATATATTATTGTATGTCATATATTCCGCAGTATCTAAAGAACAGAAAAATAGCAGATTACGTTTTGTGTGTTCAGGGCACCGGATGCAAAGAGGTTGCGATGCTTTTTGGTCATGATAGCTGCGAGGTGATAGAGCCAAGAGAATTAGATGCAATAATTCAGAGTGCGATATATACACAGGATGATATGTGCTTTATAGCGCATCAGGACAGGCCGTATGTGGTAAATCTTCACAAGATGTTAAGCGCAAAGAAGATAACTCTCGAGCAGATGTATCGCATCGGAGTGTTTGGCCTTGATGATAGTGCAGTTCCTAAAGAACCTATGGTGTGGAAAGATTGGGATAAACTAGACATTATCAAGCCAAATGAGGCGCTGATATTAGCGCCATATGCAAAATCTGTTCCGCCGATAAGTGATGAAATATGGGAGAGTATAATAAAAGAATATAGCGATAGAGGATACCAGATATTTACAAGTGTATATGCTGATGAGAAACCACTTGAGAAAACTATGCCGCTTAGGGCATCTCTTAATCAGATGAAGTCGATTGTAGAAAGAGCGGGAACGTTTATCGCAATCAGGAGCGGATTGTGCGATGTGCTAAGGAGCGCAAGATGTAAAAAAGTTGCGCTCTATCCGGATTATAATTACTGTGATACGAAATACAAGGCGATAGATATTTATCCGATTGATGGCTTTGAAAATGTAGCGGTGGATAAGTTAGATATGACTAAAGGATGGTTTTGAATATGGATTATATTATCATACAGGCCGGAGGTAAAGGGAAAAGACTGGGATACCTTACAAAAAATAAGCCCAAAGCACTTGTGCCGATCATGAATCTTCCAATGATATTTCACCTGTTCAGAAAATATCCCGACAAGAAATTTATCATCATTGCAGACTACAAAAAGGATGTAATGAGAAAATATTTGGCTGCATTTGCTGATGTAAAATATCAGATTGCAGACGCAAATGGAAGCGGAACCTGCGCAGGAGTTTGCAAGGCTTTAGAGCTGATACCGGCAGGCGAAAAGTTTATGCTGATATGGTCGGACCTTGTTTTGCCAAAGAGTTTTAAGCTACCGATAGATTATGAGGAACAAGGAGCGGCTAAAAGGGACTATATAGGAATATCCGGCTCATTTTCATGTAGATGGAAATATGATGGCGGACGATTTGAGGAAGTAAGATCTGCTGAGCATGGTGTGGCAGGATTATTTTTATTTAGAAACAAATCGGTTTTAGAAGATGTGCCGCTAAGCGGAGAACTGGTAAGATGGATGCATGAGAGCGGACTAAAATTTGGTGAACTGGATCTGTCGGGGACCAAAGAGTTTGGGCTGATAGAAGAATATGAGAATTTAGAGCCGCAAAAGAGCAGACCGTTTAATGTGATTAGCATATCAGGCAATATCTTGACAAAGCAGGCAGTGGATGATCAGGGCTTAGAGTTGGCAAAACGCGAATGCGCATGGTACGAACAGGCGGGGAAATATAATATAAGTGGCATACCTAAGATTTATAGCACCAATCCTTTGAAGATGGAATATATAAACGGGCGCAATATTTATGAGTGTGATTTCGATTATAAGACGCGAAAAAGCATATTGCAAAAACTTGTGTCCACTTTGGTAAATCTTCACAACTTAGGTTCTAAAGAAGCCGACAGCTTTAGCATGAAAGAAGCTTATTTTAACAAGACTATGCGGCGTCTTGATAAAGTGCGTGATCTTGTCCCGTATGCAACTGAGCGTTATATTACCGTTAATGATCGAAAGTGCAGAAATATTTTTTACTATAGAGATGAACTTGAAAAAAAATTAGAGCAGATTAAGATGGAGCCATTTAAATTTATTCATGGAGACTGTACATTTTCCAATCTTATGATAAGCTCTGAAGGTGAGCCGTATCTTATAGATCCGAGAGGTTATTTCGGATATACAGACCTTTACGGCGACGAGAGATATGACTGGGCGAAGCTCTATTATTCTCTTGTGGGTAACTATGATAAATTTAACTTAGGTAAATTCAAGCTCGACATAGGCGGACAGTCTATAGTTGACGAAGAAATTATAAAAGACTTAGACAGCGGGCAGATAAGACTGCAAATCACTTCAAACGGCTGGGAGGATCTGGAACAGGATTTCTTTGAAATGACAGGCGCCAACCCTTACGAGATTAAATTGCTTCATGCTATAATCTGGCTTTCTCTTACCACATATGCGTGGCAGGATTATGATTCTGTATGCGGAGCCTTTTATAATGGATTATATTATCTGGAGGAAGTTCTATGAATGAAAATATGCTTAAGTTGTCTACGCTTCCAAAGACATGGATTTTAGACTTGGATGGCAGTTTGTTAAAGCACAACGGATACACTACAGACGGCGAAGATACCATCTTAGAAGGCGCAAAAGAATATATGGACGGCATTCCCGATGAAGATTATATACTGATACTTACGTCAAGGACAGATGAATATAAAGAGCAGACAGTGGCATTTCTTTCAAAACATGGGATAAGATATGATCAGATACTCTTTAATATTCCTATGGGAGAGAGAATAGTTGTAAACGACAGAAAACCTTCGGGAATCGATATGGCAGTTGCGATTAATATGGATAGGGATGTTTTTTCCCTGCCGGATATCAAGAGAGAATTGTAAGTGCAAGTCGTTTACTGTTATAGTTTATTTTTACTGTCGTTTACTGTTGCAATCTAATTTTACTGTCGTTTACTGTTTGTGTCAAGCATTCATAATTATATCTCAGACGAGATGCCCCCCGCCTCTAAGCAAAGCGTAGGCGGGGGAGAGAAACTTGTCTCAGGCGGGGTTCAATCTCAGTCTGAGATATACGCTCCGCTTTTGATGCGCAGGGATTTGCACATGAAATATGTCAGCTAAAGCTGACGCAAATCCCGCGCCAAGTCTCG
>CAJOPM010000215.1 GCA_905236225.1 uncultured Eubacterium sp. | reverse complement strand
CACATAAAAGCTAAAACTTGCATATAATTGGCATTTAAAGTAAAATGTATTATATGACTATCCTTTTACCATAACAGCAGTATGGTGTGATAACTTTCAGAGGAGTAATTATGGCAAGAATTAATAAGCCCATTGTTTCAATAAGCTATGATGAGCTGGAAGCTTATGTTACTCTATTGGCTCCTGATGTAGTATTAGGTGAGGGAGAATATACCAAAGAGGAGATTAAGACAGCTATTTATGATGCGGGCGTCGTCTATGGAATAGATGATGTTGTTATTAATATGCTTGTAAATGAAAAGTTATACGGGGACAAAGTCTGTGTTGCAAGAGGAAACAAGGTCAAAGAAGGCAGTGACGGCTATTATACCTATAATTTTCAGACTACGCCTAACAGAGCACCTACGGAAGATGAACACGGTAATGTCGATTACTGGGATCTTAATCTTATAGAGACGGTAGTGGCCGGCCAGGTGATTGCAGAATACCATCCGGCAGTTCAAGGAACAGACGGCGTGACGGTAAAGGGCAATCGTACTCCGGCAAAGATCAGAAGAGAACTTCCGCCGCTCAAAGGCAAAGGTTTTGAACGCTCTGAAGATAATTCTACTTATACAGCGCTTATAGACGGTAAGGTAGAACTTAAAAGAGACAGAGTTAATGTGCTCGCTATTCACGAAATATTCGGCAATGTTGATATGACGACGGGAAATATTAATTTCCCGGGTGACGTGGTTATACATGGGAATATCTGCTCGGGAGCATCTGTTACAGCAACAGAGTCTGTTACTGTAGACGGCATAATAGAAGATGCAGTCGTAGAGGCAGGAAAGGATATTGTAATCCGAAATGGAGTAAAAGGAAGCTCCGGAGCCAGAATAGTGGCAAAAGGTAATGTCTATGCGAGATATATAGAGTATGCGCGCGTTGAGTCTAAAGGCGTAATTGAAGCTGATTCTATAGTTGACAGCAATGTTGAAGCCGGACAGGCCATCGTACTTACCGGTCAGAGAGGTAAACTTATGGGCGGTAAGGCTAATGCTATTGAGCATATAGAAGCCACATATATAGGCAGCGAGTTTGGAACGCCGACAAGTGTACATGTCGGTGTGGCTGATGATGTTTATATGACTATCAAGCAGATGGAACTTAATATTAAAGAGTATGAAGCTGAACTAGCCAAGATAGAGACTGCTCTTAGTGCATTCGCTGAATACGAGAGAAGCCACGGAGTGTCGCTTAAGGATGATCCAAGAAGAACACAACTTCTTAGGACAAGAATTAAAGACACTGCGCTTATGGCAGCAGATAAGGGCAAGCTTAAAGAATGTAATAATATTATAGCTCGCTCGAGAACATCATCTGTACAGGCAAACAAGAAGATTTATCCCAATGTTTCAGTCGGAATAGATGAGCTTATTGTTAAGACAAAGGAAGAACAGGAATTTGTTTCTTTTGTTCGCCACAATGACAAAATAATAATGGAAAGAGATTTTTAGAAATATGATAGATTTTGATACAGAGCTTGCCAAGTTTGAACTTAGTCCTGAGATAGATGAGGCTGAGGAGGCAATCTATAAAAGAGATGTTACGGATCTTACGGATATCCTTGTTGAAGTATACAAAGAAGCAAGCAGGAACAGTAGGCAGCTCAGATGATTTGTTATAATTGCGGAACGCAGCTTAGTGATGATATTGTTTGTCCGGGTTGCGGAATACAGGTAAAGACATATAAGAAAATTTTATATACATCCGAAGCGCTATACAACAGAGGACTTATACAAGCGCGCAGCAATGAACTTGCAAATGCGATAGAGAGTCTTAAATTGGCACTCAAGTTCAACAAGAAGAACACCAAAGCCAGAAATCTTTTAGGACTGTTATATTACAGAGTCGGTGAGCCGGTGCTTGCGATAGAAGAGTGGGTGCTTTCTAAGAATTTCCAGGAAGAGGATAATGTTGCCGGCTATTATCTTGGCGAAATCCAAAAGGAAAAAAGAGAGCTTGAAAGTTCAGGCAGAGCCATTGAGAAATACAATAAGGCTCTTATTTATTGTTCGCAAAAAAGCTATGATTTAGCAATTGTCCAGCTTAAAAGAGTATGTTCTATGCAAACTAACTTTGTCAGGGGCAGATTGCTTTTGGCACTTCTTTATATTCACGGTGGAGAGAATAAGAAGGCACAAAAAGTTTTAGGCGAAGTGCTTCGCATTGATGCAGCCAATGATATGGCACTTAGGTATATGGCTTTTGCAAAGGGCGATACCACTCAAGAGGCAGCGAAGGATAACAAGGAAGTAGCATCGGATACGATTAGCTATATGAGCGGCAATGAAAAAGTGATTCAACCGCGCAAAGGTTTGGGCTCGTTTTCCATAGGTGGAGGTGTAGCTAATATATTATTCGGTCTTGTAGTAGGAATACTCATAACTTGTTTTTTGGTGGTTCCGGCAGTAAGACAGAGCGCAAAAGAACAATCTAACACAACAGTGACCGAAGCTAATTCGCAGATAGAAAATCTTGAAACACAGATTAAGTCTTTAGAAGATGATGTAGCTGCACTTGAACAAAAGAACAGTAAACAAAAAAAGAAAATTAAAAACAGAGATGCAACAATAAGTTCTTATGAGAATCTTATAGACGCATATTTAGCTTACGATGATAAGAATTACGATGATGCGCAGGTTTATCTTGACGAAGTAGATTCTGAGGATCTTAGTGGCAGTGCGCTTGAGATATATGATGAGATATCGCAGACAATCAATGAAGAAAAACTTTCCGATTTGTATTCGGAAGGATTTGCCGCATATAGCAGATTTGATTACGAGAGCGGGGCGCAGAGCCTGCAGGAATGCGTTGATTTAGATCCTGATTATAAGAGTGGTTATGCTGTATACTATTTGGCTCAATGCTATAGAAAGCTTGAGGACAATGAAAATGCAATCAAGTATTATGAGTATATAGTAGAGAACTATTCCGGAACATCAAGGGCGTATACGGCGCAAAAATATATTGATGAACTTGAGCAAGAGGATTAAATAACTTTACTAGTCTCCTGTATCAAAGCGCAGGCGGGAGATGGAATATTTTAATTCAGTCGGTGAAATCCCCCACCTCTAAGCGTTAGCGTAGGTGGGGGTTATGACAAACTATACTCAGTCGGGGTACCCTAAAGGACTAGGAATGCTAAGCAT
>CAJOPM010000214.1 GCA_905236225.1 uncultured Eubacterium sp. | reverse complement strand
TTCTTATTTTGGAAAAAGATCTTGTGTTTTATAAGGTTGATGATGATAAGAAACAGGTTATCGTATATGCAGTTGTAGACCAAAGACGGGATTACCTGAGTATTATAAGAGGCATGTAGTTTTTTTGTGAATTTCAACTGGCTTTTTGTCTCCTCATGGGATTGGTTTATGAAATGTCATAGATGAAGATGATATAGATACGGAAGGTCTGCTGACAAAGTATTTCTACGGTCATTTGAACAGATAGAAGATAGTGAAAAATAGTGAAAAAATAGTGTAATTTTAACGAAAAAATTAGCGCTCTCGTGATATAATATATGTGTCAGGAGGGCGCTTTTTATGATTAAAGCTATTTTGTCAAATGAGATATTAAAATATATTACGGAGATTGATAAAAATAGGTATAAAGTATCAGAGGTTTCGCTGCCTGTTGCTCTAGCAAGTAAATTACGTAAAAATTCAAAAAAGAAAAGCTCCTATGCATCTGCTAAAATTGAAGGGAATCCTTTATCTAAGAAGCAGGTGGCTGAGGTTATAGATAGCGACGAGCGAAAGCATTATCTGGGGCCGGAGCAGGAGGTGCGTAATTATTTTCTGGCATTGAATTATCTGGAAGAGAAGGCGGCTAAGAAAGAACCGTTTTCAAAGAAACTGATATTGGATGTGCAGAAGTATGTTGAAAAGGGAGCCTCAAAAGAAAAAATAGGACTTCGGGGACCAATGCCACCCGGAGTGTTATTTGCTGTATACGATTCCCGGAATGGAAATCCGGATTACATTCCGCCGGAATATATTGATATACCGGATCTATTGGATGAATTGGTAGAATATGTAAATACAACAGATGATCATCCGCTCATAGTTGCAGCGGTAGTTCATTATCAGCTTGTAACCATTCATCCGTTTGAAGATGGAAATGGTCGAACAGCAAGGCTGCTCTCTGGATATATTTTAGATATCAACGGATATGGGTTTAATGGCATTGGCTCCTTAGAAGAGTATTTTGCATACGATATTGATGAATATTATGAATCAATCCAGATGGGGCTTCCTGCATTGTATTATTCGGGACGGGATAATCCCCCTCATCCGGAAATTTGGATCAATTATTTCCTTCGCATGGTGCTGCTGTATTCAAATAAGGTATGTGAATTATCGGAGAGTTCGAATGGAGAAGAGTTGGAAGGAAGCCTTTCATATCTAAAAGGTAAGGAGAAAGAATTACTCTTGCTTCTCATAAAGAATTACAAGAGAGAGTTTACGCCTATCGAAGTCAGCAAAGAGCTTAAGGTTACAAATAAGACTGTAATCAATCGACTTGCAACACTTGTAAAAAATGGATTTGTCGTTCCATACATGGTTAAGGAACGTATACGTGCCTATGAACTTTCTGACTTTACAAAGCAGAATGAAAAGGAGATAAAAAAGTTTTTGAAGTGAGGCAGAAGCCCGATATGAATATGGAGGAAAACATATGAAGTTTTTACATCTGGGAGATCTTCATATAGGCAAATCGCTTCTTGATTTTAGCCTGATTGATGATCAGAAATTTATATTGGATCAGATTATCGGCATTGCAGATAAAAATAAGATAGATGCTGTTCTTATTGCAGGAGATGTATATGATCGTGCAGTTCCAAGCGAGGAAGCCGTAAGCTTGCTTGACTATTTCTTGCGCACATTGGCATCTAAGCATATTAAGACCTTCGTCATAAGCGGTAATCACGATTCAGACGAGCGTTTGAATTTTGGCAGCTCCTTATTTGAGGCAAATGAGGTTTACATCTCTTCAAAGTTTGAAGGGAAATTGTACAAAAAAGAGCTAAGGGACAATGGGGAAGCTGTAAACATATATCTATTACCGTTTGTAAAGGCATCATTGGTAAAACATTTCTTCCCGGATGCAAAGATAGAGACTTATGAAGATGCAGTTTTAGCAATTATAGAAAATACAGACATCAATACAAAGGAAATAAATATTCTTGTAGCGCACCAGTTTGTCGCAGG
>CAJOPM010000213.1 GCA_905236225.1 uncultured Eubacterium sp. | reverse complement strand
CGTCTCCTAAGCGGAGGACGGGTGCTTACATCACCTCGGGAACGTTTAAAGTATCTCATAAGTGATAAAGAGATCGTCTCCTAAGCGAAGGACGGGTGCTTACATCACCTCGGGAACGTTTTATTGGCAGACTGTTGTCTGCTGATTTTTTGGGTAGATAATGGTTTGTATTTTTTTGAGTATTTTGTTTAAATTATGGATTCCACTGCGATTATATATATAATAGTAGCATCTCTATCTTTTATAGCAGTTCTGATATGTCTAATAGATTGTAGCAAAAGATCAGGGTCACAGGTCAAACGGGTAAGAGACCTGCTCGCGTTGGTTTTGTTTCCTATAATAGGAAATATCTTAATGATTAACAATCGTCAATACGATTATTTTTCAATTGGAATTTATATATATTTAATAGGATTTTGTTGGCTGACATTTGGATTATATAGATTAGTAGAAGATTATTGTAACAGCAGATTTAAAAAGATTGATATTATTTTATTACTATTAATGATTGCTGATACAGTATCATTACTGCTAAATATTAAATTCCATCATGTATTTACTATAGCAAGCAGCACTAACGAGCAAGGGGTAGAGTTTTTTAGAATATCGCCAGATATTCCCTATAACCTGCATTTTGTATTAGGATATTATGTTTTTGTAAATGCAATAGTAATACTCATCTATAAAATAGCAAAGAGCGATATTTATTATGCGGAAAAGTATTTCTTAATGCTTATTTGTGTAATAGTTGAAGGCTTGTTCGAGGTGTATTATCAGGCACATAGAGATAGATATGACTTTGCAATTGTCGGATATGCTGTATATGCAATAATTATTTATTATCTGGTTATATTCCACGCAAAACGACTTGTAAGGTGGGCTATAAGCAGCAATTTAATAAACGAGGTTCAAGAGGCGTTCTTTTATTTTAATAGTGATAGAGAATGTATTTATGTAAATAAACTGGGCAAAGATAAATATAATGTCACAGAAAATGATGACGAGAAGATAATGGAGTTGGTAGAAAAACTTACATTTAGAAAGGGAAGGTCATTTGAGGAAGATATTGAAATTAGAAGAGCGCATTTAATAGACGGTAAGAAATGTTATATACAAACTAGCTTTAAAAAAGTTCTTAATAAAAAGGGAGTTCCTGTTGGTGCGTTTTTCTCAATAAAAGATTGCACTGCGGAAGAAGAACAAAGAGCAAGGGAAGAATACATCCTACAACATGACAGACTTACAGGTCTTTATAACAGGGATGCATTGTATTTAAAAATAGAACAAAGAATGAAGGAGCTTCCCGATCAAAAATTTACAGCTATAACTCTTGATATACGTAATTTCAAGATGATTAATGATATTTACGGTACTCAGATCGGAGATAGAATGCTTAATCTTATAGCTGATTTCTTAAGAAGTATTGCAAAGCCTTATGTTCTGTATGGAAGAATGAGCGCCGACAAATTCGGTATATTCCTACCGGAAGGAATTTTTCAGCCCTATAGATTAATAAATGAATTGAATGAAGTGCTTAATTCTCAGCGAGAGAAATGGTTTAACTATGAGGTAAGACCTTTGCTTGGCATATATAACATAAAGGACGATACAGATACGTCTCTTACAGTTATATTCGGAAGAACTTCGATGGCACTTAGTTATCTGAAAAAGCAGAACACGGAGCAGATTAAATATTATGACGATTCTATGCGAAATGACCTTATAAACAGGCAGAATATACTAAATGAGCTAAGAAACGCCATCCTTAACAGAAAGATTGTGCCATATCTACAACCACAAGTGGATGAAAATGGAAAAATTATAGGAGCTGAGGCACTTGCCAGATGGATTAATGATGATGGCAGTATTAAGTCGCCGATAGAGTTTATTCCTATATTAGAGGAAACCGGTCGTATAGTACAGGTAGATATATACATATGGGAGTACTGCTGTAAGCTACTCAAAAAATGGAAAGATGATCCTAAGAAGAAAGATTTACACTTATCTATAAATATTTCCAGAATTGATTTTTACTATATTGATGTATATGGCGTAATAGCTGGCTTGGTTAAAGAATACGATATCAAGCCGTCAAAACTGCATCTTGAGATTACCGAAACAGCGGTTATGGAAGATGTTGAAGATAAGATAGAAGTAATTGAAAAATTCAAAAAAGACGGCTTTGTAGTAGAAATGGATGATTTCGGAAGCGGATATTCGTCTTTGAATATGCTTAAAGATATCAAGGTAAATGTACTAAAATTAGATATGAAATTTTTAAGTAAGTCAAATGAGCCCAAAAGAGCAGTAACAATAGTTAATTCTATGATAGAACTTGGTAAAAAACTGGACATCGAAATTCTTACCGAAGGAGTCGAAGAAGCAAGTCAGTTTAAGAGTTTGGTTGATATGGGGTGCAAAATGTTTCAGGGATTTTACTTTGCAAGACCAATGCCGGTAGAAAAATTTATAGAAGGTACAAGATAGAGAAATGAAAAGTTCGCATTACGAGGCGAACTTTTTTATTTTGCAGATTGCATAGCAGAGGATTTTTAGATTCTATACTGATTCAGGCATAATATAAAGTATAGAATTTAGATAAAATTTTTACAAAAAATGCCGAAAATATAATTGATTAGGCTATAAAAGTAGACTAAAATGTAATTAGAGAACTTTTAATAAGCATGAAAGGGAGTATTTATGAATGATGACAAGTTAAAAACCCCGAAGGAAAAAGAGACTGATACTATCAGGATTACTTTTTCTATGATAATAGCCGTTGCAGCAACTTTAATCGAGATTTATTTTATGCTGAATTATACGGATTATCTGTGGGCAGCAGTATTTGCATTGATAATTCTTGTGGCTGTGGGAATATTTACAGCAGAAGTTGTTAAGTTTAGCAAATCCAACAAGAAGACCATCAATGAAGAATACGAAAAAATTCTCAAGTCAGAGAAGGCTACATACATAATGCTTAAGAAAAATCTTGCCCAGATTGATCAAAAGTTCGAAGAACTTAAAGATGTTCAAAAGAACATGATGAGAGAAATCAATTCAAATGAAAGATCAGTCGGAAAGGTTATTATAACAAAGACCAAAGAAAATATGAAAGAGGCTATGGGCTCTTTTAGTTCAGAAGGATCTATCTCAACCGATCAGATTAGTGCATTATTAAATCAGTTTGAAGATAAAATCAAGTCAGATATTAACGGCCTTATCAATGAAAAAGAAAATAATATAAAACAGCTTCTTAAAGAATCAGAGTTTGCAATTCGAGAAAGTGTCATGAACAGACCGCAAGCTCCGGTAATGTCATACAGTGCACCACCGACAAATATGGCAGCATCAGTGCCAATGCCTGAGGCAACAATACCTCAAGAGGTAGAACTTAAGATGCAAGCGCCAACAGAAGATATGTCTGCTTTTGAAGAAGACATAACAGGTATGGCGGATTTAGATACAATGGCAGATATACAGCCGGAAATAACACCGGAGACTGAGGCTGCAGCAGAGCTCGAGCCAATGCCGGAGCCTGAAGTAGCAGCAGAGCCCGAGCCAATGCCGGAGCCTGAAGTGGCAGCAGAGCCTGAGGTAGAGGCAGAGCCTGAGCCAGCGCCGGAGCCTGAAATAGCTGCGGCCGAACCAGAGCCTGAGCCGGCAGAAGAGAAGCCGCCAATGCCAGATATGTCAGATCCGAATGCAAAAATGAGTCCCGAAGATATAGCGGCATTATTTGCAAACGCAGATGAGGTTGCCTCAGAGCCGGAGCCCGAGCCCGAGCCCGAACCAGAACCCGAGCCGGCAGAAGAGAAGCCGCCGATGCCAGATATGTCAGATCCGAATAAAATAATGAGTCCCGAAGATATAGCAGCTTTACTTGCAAATATGTAATAAAAATAATGCCCACGCTCAAATATGAGTCGTGGGCTTTGTTTGTAAAAGCATATATGTAATTAATGATAAACAGAGAGAAAGCACCGTCCCCACAGCCCCTACGTCTGCAAAGTCGATGCCTTTAGTGCGCCTCCAGGGGCTCGAACCCTGCACACCCTGATTAAGAGTCAGGTGCTCTACCAAATGAGCTAGAGGCGCAATTCATTACAACAAGAGATATTATATAGTATTGTTAAATAATTTGCAAGCATTATATTTAAAAATAATAAAAAAGATAGTTAAAGTTATTTATCCAACCTGCAAGTGATTAATTTGTGTATAGGATTACCCATTTTTGAAAAGCGCTCTTCATATTCGGTCATAATATTATCTATACATAAGTTAGGATTAGAATGAAGGTCATTAGTGACAAATAAAAGTACCCACCCACTTGAATTAATTTCTTCTATTGAAAAGTCAAAAAGAGCCTTGTTGTCTGTTTTAAACTCAAGCTCACCATCAGGTTTAAGAAAATTGCTGTATCTTTCTAAAAATCTACTGCTGGTTAAGCGCCTTTTAGCGTGCCGGTCTTTAGGCCAAGGGTCAGAAAAGTTAAGGTAAATTTTACTAATTTCATCTTTATCAAAAACATCTGTGATATATTCAGCATCCATCCGGATAAACTTAAGATTACTAAGCGGATCTGCATCCATTTTCTGAAGAGCACGCAACAAAACACTGGAGAATTTCTCAATACCAATATAGTTAATATTAGGATGCAGTTTGGCATGAGTGTGTATAAATTGACCTTTACCCATACCTACTTCAATATAAATGGGGTTGTCATTTCCAAAAAGTGTATTCCATTTGCCCTTTAGGGAAGAAGGTTCATCAATACAATAGTCGCTTTCGCGGATAGAATCTCTTGCGCCGGGAATATTTCGTAATCGCATATATAACACCTCAAAATCTAAATTGACATGCTAATATTCTATCACAAAGTTGTATCAATAGAGGAATTTTGTTAAAATTAAAAAGTAAATATAATTCTTGCATTAGGCATCAAATATATATCTCAGACGAGATGACCCCCGCCTCTAAGCAAAGCGTAGGCGGGGGAGCGAGACTTGAATACGGACGTAAGAATCCTTATCATGCCAATATGCAGATACTTTAGGTTACATTTCACTGCTGTATTAGAGATTCCCCGAGGGAAAGATTTATGAATTATAATAGTGACAATTCTAACAATTATGAATCCGATAAAGAGCATGTAACAGGGCTATTAGCTATTAATAGCTTTATAAAAATTATAAAAGACAGGCTTGAAAAAGAACCGGGAAGAAAAGATATAGCAGTTATATATTTAAATATCCCGGAATTGCGCACGTTTAATTTAAATTATGGCTTTGCGCACGGAGATGAATTTCTGCAAAGGGTTGCTTCTGAAATTACCAAGAGTTTTACGGCAGAGAATGACTTAGTGGCAAGAATGGGTTCAAGAGGCTTCTTTATTTATACGCAGTTCAATCAGATTGAATCACTTAGATTAAAAATAAACTCATTACAGAGCGTTATAAAGAAGTACCAACGCTCCATGAAAATGTATTTTAAGATAGGTATTTACATAGCCAAGGGTGATGAGAGCGGAATTAATGAATTTCTTGACAGGTCAAGAATTGCCTGCGAACACATTATGTACAATTCAGACGTGTACATTCAGGAATATAATGATGAAATACAAAGTCAGATTGATTTTCACAAATATATAATTGATAATTTCAACGAGGCAACAGAAAAAGGCTACATTAAGCCGTATTATCAGACGATTAACAGAACTATAACCGGCAAAATATATGGCTTTGAGGCTCTTGCAAGGTGGGATGATCCGGTATATGGAATAATTACACCTGCAAAATTCATAGCTGAGCTAGAGAGAGCTCATATAATATATATTTTGGATTTATATATATTTGAATGCGTATGCAGAGATCTTAGATTTGTAATAGATACGGAAAGAATTGCATTTCCGGTATCGGTTAATATATCAAGAGACGATTTTTTGACCTGTAATGTTTTTGAAGAAATCGAAAGCAGGCGTAAGAAATACGCTATTCCGGTGGATCTTCTAAAGATAGAGATTACTGAAAATGATTTTAGCAGCAACAACAAAGCGCTTCATAAGGGAATTAAAGAATTAAAAGAGGCCGGCTATAAGATTTGGATGGACGACTTTGGAACCGGATACTCATCTCTTAACAATTTAGTTAAATATGATTTTGACTTAGTAAAGATAGATATGGGATTCCTTCAGGATTTAGAGTCGGAAAAGAAGGTACAGCTGGTTCTTTCATCGATTGTTTCCATGATTAAAAACCTTGGAGCACAGACATTAGTAGAGGGAATTGAAAATGAAGAGCAATATGAATATATTAAGAAATATAACTGCGCATTTTCTCAGGGCTATTATTTTTCAAAGCCTCGCACTGCAAAAGTATTAAGGTCGGTTTATGTAGATAATCTACTTGCAAATAATGATAATATCGAAGTAGCACAATGGAACGATTATTATAATAAAATAGCAGAAATTAATGTGTTGTCGGCAAGTCCATTCAATAAAGAAGCAAAATCTACAGATAATATTTTGCCACTGGCTATAGTAGAAGATGATGAAAAACAAATAAAATTCATATACATTAATGACAGCTATATCGAATTTTTAGAATCGATAAGAATACCTGACTATCATAATATTGAAGTAGACAGTGAAAAGCTATATTTACCGGAAAATCAATTTTTTAAGAAAATGGCAGAAAAATCAAAGGAAAGCGGAAACGTTGAAAGTGGAGAGATGGTTACAAACGAGAATTTCTGCAGATATAGAATTAAATTCCTGTGCGAAAAAGATAATAGGAATTGTTTTATGATAATACCACTGAATTTGTCAAATGACAGTGAATATGTTCATAAAGAAGAAACACAGGCTCTAATGCGACATTTATTTACATTGTATTTCAGGGTGGATGTATTTGACCTCGACGGCACAGCAGAAAATATTTATCTTAATTCGACGCAAGGAAGAATTACAGATCAGACAAAAGATGCCAAAGAAGCTGCCAGGCTTTATGCAAGTAAATACATTTTTGAAGAAGAGAGAGATAAATTCATAGAATTTTATGATATGACTAATGTGCTTGAGAGGGTATGGAATTCAAAAGAGAACTTTCTTTTAGAGTATTTTCACTCCACAATGCCCGGCAGAGAAGGATGCCTTGAGATGTATACTTTGCTTCCTGTTAGGATTCAAGGTAGCTGGAAGGTCATATCATGCTGCCGATATGTAGATGATCCTCACAAATTATTTGATAACAAAAGAAGCTGGAAAAGCGTGTTTGAAGAATAAAGGTTTGATTATCAAAGTATTTTTTGATATAATAAAAGCGGCGATTAAACTGTCGCTTTTATTGTATTTTAGTGGGGATTATAACTATGGAAGATACGAAAGCTACTTTGAACGAAACCTTGGTCAGTTTATTTAAAGATATCAACAATATAGAAGCTAAGGCTGTTATTACTGATGATTTTAAAGACATTACCAATAATGATATGCATATTATAGAAGCTATCGGTGTGGGAGAGTCTCAGAATATGTCGGCAGTAGCTAAGATAATGTTAGTGACTGTCGGGACACTTACGATAGCAATCAATAATCTTGTAAAAAAGGGCTATGTTAGCAGAGTCAGAAGTGAAAAAGACAGAAGAGTAGTACTTCTTAAACTTACTGATAAAGGCCGAAGCGCATATAATCACCATAAAAAATTCCACGAAGATATGATTGAGGCAATTATAAGTGATCTAAATTCAGATGAGCAACAAGTGCTATCTAAAGCGCTTACTAAGCTTAATCAATTCTTTAAATCTAGGCTGGTAAGCTGATCGATAAATGATTTTAAAGAATCCTGCCAGTTGGGCAGAGGTTTAAATCCCGATTTTTCAAGCTTTGATATATCAAGTCTGCTATTATAAGGCCTTTTGGCTTTGCTTAGACCGTATTCTTCAGTACTTACCGGTATTATCTTTGTATCTAGGGCAGCATATTCATATATTTTACAGGTCAGATCATACCATGAAATAAAATCACCGCTGTTTGTGGCGTGATAAATACCATATTTGTCACTTAATATCATATCTACCAGAAGAGATGATAAATCATATGTACCGGTAATCATACCTATCTGGTCGTTTACAACTCTTACAGTATCGTGAGTCTTTGCGACATTTAGCATAGTTTTAATAAAATTAGAACCATAAAGTCCAAAAACCCAAGAAATTCTTACAATAAAATATTTGGTGCATAAGTTTCTAATTGCTTCTTCGCCCTTAAGTTTACTAAGACCGTAAATATTAAGCGGAGAAAAGTTCATATCGTCAGGAGAATGAGGACTCTCACCGGAGCCGTCAAAAACATAATCTGTGCTAAGATAGAGAAGTTTTGCATCAATATCTTTGCAGGCAGATGCAAGAAACCTGGTGCCTTCATAATTGACCTGCATTACGGTATCATAGTTTTCCTCTTCTTGCGCATTATCTACGGCAGTGTAGGCCGCACAATGAATAACGGCATCGGGACGCAGCATTTTGAGTCGGTCAAAAACCTTATCCATATCTGTAATATCAAGTCTGAAATAGGGCATAGATGCAACAGGCGATGATGCATTAATACCTGAGTATTTCTTGGTGATATCGCAGCCGATAGCTTCAATATTGCGCTTTTTAAGTTCAAGCATAACATCATTTCCAAGCTGACCGTTAACACCTGTAACTAAAACTTTCATAAAAGTCTTTCTCCATACATTTTGTTATAGTAATTCTGATATTCTCCGCTGATTATATCCATCCACCATTGTTTATTATCAAGATACCATGAAATAGTCTTTTTAATTCCTTCGGCAAATGCAGTCTTAGGAAGCCATCCTAGCTGAGTATGAATTTTTGTGGGATCAATAGCGTAGCGAAGATCATGACCTTTTCTGTCAGTAACAAAGGTGATAAGATCCTCACTTTTGCCAAGTTCTTTAATAATCAATTTTACAATGTCTATGTTATGCATTTCGTTGTGACCACCGACATTGTATACTTCACCGGATGTGCCGTTTCTCATAATAATATCAATTGCTTCGCAGTGATCTTCTACATAAAGCCAATCTCTTATATTAAGTCCTTCGCCGTAGACAGGAAGCAGCTTATTATCAAGTGCGTTTGCAATCATAAGGGGAATTAGTTTTTCAGGAAACTGATAGGGTCCATAATTATTCGAACATCGGCTGATAGTGACATCAAGTCCATAGGTTCTGTGATAGGCAAGAGCAAGCAGATCTGCTGATGCCTTGGACGAACTGTAAGGGCTCGATGTGCAAATAGGAGTGTCTTCGGTAAATAAAAGATCTTTTCTATCGAGAGGTAAATCTCCATAAACCTCATCTGTACTTACCTGATGAAAACGTTTCGTATTATATTTAATACATGCATCCATAAGAATGGAAGTTCCGATAATATTTGTTGTAAGAAAAATCTGTGGATCTTCTATAGAACGGTCAACATGTGACTCTGCAGCAAAATTGACAACAATATCAGGTCTTTCTGCCTCAAAGAGACTAAAAATACTGTCTTTATCACAAATATCTATCTTCTTAAAAGTAAAGTTTCGATAATCCATAACACTTGATAGTGTAGACAGATTACCTGCATAAGTCAGTGAATCAACACAGATTATATTATCGTTAGGATGATTCTTAAGTATATAAAATATAAAGTTGCTACCAATAAACCCGGCACCGCCGGTTACAATAATTTTCACAATAAATCCCCCTGCTGAATTTACAATAAAGCTTTATATATTTCGCTTTTTGATACGCCCCTGTCTTTTGCGGCAGCTTTCATAGCGTCTTTTCTTGACATTCCACTGTCTTCATACATTTTGACATGGTCTGCTATATCAATCTGCTGCCAATCCTGAATATTTTCATTATCTATCTCATCAAAAGATTTTCCGCTTATAACTAACACAAATTCGCCCTTTGGCTCAGAATTATTATAATGCTCTATGGCTGAAGAAAGCGTTGTAATAACAGTCTGTTCATGTTTTTTTGTAAGTTCTCTGCAAATGGCAAGCTGCCTGTCGCCAAGAATATTGTATAGCTCTAAAAGCGTGGATTTTAAATGGTGAGGTGCTTCATATATAACAATATTTCGGCTTTCATTAGCAAGATCGTTTAGGATACGTCTCCTTAGTTTTTTATCTTTTGGCAAAAAAGCTTCAAAGCAAAACCTTCCGGATTCAAGACCGCTAAGAGCAACTGCACAAACAACAGCGCTTGCACCGGGAATAATTCTGACGGCTATATCATTCTCATGACACATATTGACCAAAACCTGCCCGGGATCTGAGATTGCCGGCATACCGGCATCGCTGATAAGAGCAATATTTTTCCCGCTTTTGAGCTGATTTATAAGGTAAAATGCTTTTTCCACTTTGTTGTGTTCATGATAGCTGCTCATTGGAGTCTTAATATCGAAATGATTTAACAGTTTAATAGAATTGCGAGTATCCTCTGCAGCAATCAAATCAACAGACTTAAGTATATCAACACATCGAAATGTCATGTCAGAAAGATTGCCGATAGGAGTTGCACATAAATAAAGTATACCAGACATAATATCCTCATTAAAAGCCGTACATATCATGAACTTCTTTTGTATATACGCCTACAGATTCATAAATAATTAGAGGTTTTTCTACAGTAATACGAGAATTACCGCCCTTGTGTCCCTCTATAAGTACCATATTGGGTTCTTTATCGATAAATGGATATACGAGACGCATTCTCTTTGGCTCAATTTTGTAATTAACCATAAGATGAAGTATCTGCGCCAGTCTAAATGGTCTGTGAACCATATAGAATCTGCCGCCGTCTCGTAGTAATTTTGCACTCTGACTAAGGACGTCATCAAGAGTAGCACAGACTTCGTGCCTTGCTATAGTTTTTGCAGAGGATGTATTCGTAAGACCATGCTCAGCAATCATATATGGCGGATTGGTAGTGACAACGTCAAAGGAACCGCTCTTAAACATCTGTGACGATGTGCGAAGATCCGAGCAAATAATATCGATTTTGTCTTCTAAATGATTGAGTTTAACGCTTCGATTTGCCATGTCGGCACACTCTTGCTGTATTTCTATACCGGTAAAATGCTCTCCGTCGGTTTTTGCACTTAGTAAAAT
>CAJOPM010000212.1 GCA_905236225.1 uncultured Eubacterium sp. | reverse complement strand
TCAAGTCTCGCTCGCGAGACTTGGCGCTTTCTTTGCGTCAGCGGAGCTGACATATTTCATATGCAAATCTTAAGCGCATCAAAAGCGAAGCGATTGCATCGGGTAAATGCAATCGCTTCTTGGGTATGAGGGTTATATTTCAATGAAACTATATCATGAAGGGCTTTTTTACTAGCAAACTGTTCTTAACTCATTTGCTGATGCTATTATAACAGTACTATAGTCACAAAAGGGTCACAAAATTGCCAATTTTTTATTTTTTTATAAATCATTTTCTAAATTGGCATGTGTTATTTCGCTCCAGCTGTACTGGCTCATATATTCACCTCTGTACAACCCCAGTTTCTTACCGCTGATATAATCATAATAGTCACAGCTTATTTTATCAGGAATCAATCCAATCCGGCCCCTCTGCCTGACAAGCACATTAAGACAGCCTTCTTTTTCAAGCGTATTAATCAGATCAGCCTTAATATTCTTCATATAAGAACTATGTGTATCGGCGCCATCATCGTCCTCCCACAGCATGGCCATAATCTCCTGATTGCTGCACAAGGCTCCGTTTCTGTCAACAAGATAGGCAAGGAGCTCCTTGGATTTGCTATAGTTAAACTTGATAGGTGAACCATCAACAAAAGCCTCAAAGTTGCCAAATGCTTTTATCTTTAATCTCTTGTTTTCCTCATCATCAAGTGGGTAACGCAAATTGTCGAGCTCTTTTTGTATCTTGTCTGCCGTTACAGGCTTCATCACATATCCGCTTGCGTGCATGCCAAATGCGTCAGAAGCATACTCTCCGTAACCCGTGGTAAATATTACATTAAGAAACGGATTCAGCTCCTTGAGTGTGCGGGCAAGCTCCATTCCGCTTTCTCCTCGCATCTCAATGTCCAAAAAAGCCACATCGCATCCGACCTCCACAACAAAGTCACACGCGTCTTTAGCGCTTTGAAATCCATGAAGTTTGGCATCCGGCCTTACCTTGCTAATAGCATGCATAAGTCCTTCTAATGCCAGCTTTTCATCATCTACAGCTATTATATTCATTGATATCCCCCAATTAATACGTATTTTAGTATTCAGAAACTGCCGGTATCAAAGCTGCCTTTCCGGTTCTCTTTAATACATAGAATCCATCGTCAAGGCATGTTACGTAAATGTACCCTCTATCATCTACGCAGCAATCCTCTGTTACAGCATTTCTAGGACCGGGGAATCCCGGGAAGTATGACTCTTCCGGCTTCTTATTGGGATTCGGCGGTATGAAGTATGCTATTTCCTTGATGTAGTATGGATCCCTGATATCATATAATCTTAATCCTGCCGCAAAGTAGCAGTTGTAAACAATATTATTACTCTGCTCAAGCCATGGCTTGTTGCTCATAGGCTCGTGTACATTGTGCGGTCCAAAAGGTCCCTGGCACTCTAAGTTCATAACATTGAAGTTCGGATATGGGAAGTCCTCAGGTACCTCCGGATATGGGAACTCTGCTATAAGAGTCGGATTAGAAGGATCTCTAACATCAACCATATGGATATTATTAAGTGCCTGCGCTTCCTTAATTGATCCCGGCGGGAAGAACTGGAATCTCTCGCCCTCATTGGTTACAACGCATAAATCTCTGCCCGGAATAGGAAGAGCCGTATGAGTTCTTGCACCTGCAAGATGAGATGAAAATGTCGGCTGCAGTTTGAGATGTCCTAAACATTTAGGTCTGGTTACATCTGTTGCATCAAGAACATAAAGTCCCTGTCCGCAGTATCCGCAGAACATAATTCCGTCATCTCTTCTAAATGGCGGTCCATGCATCCATCCTTTATCCATAAATGAAGGAACATGAGCAGCCGTGTGGTCAACCTCTCTTCCGGGATATCCGTCTACGAACTGTTCCGGAGACCACCAGTTACCCACTTCCTTCGGGTTAGTCGGATCTGAAATGTCTATAATCCTGACTATCATACCCTCCATACGATCGTGTTCACATGAAAGATATACATAATCGCCGCCATTATACATAAAACGATGTACACCGATAGAATGTGGCACACCGCAATCCCAGTATCCTAAGAATTTGGGATTCTCGGGGTCTTCTTTGAGTGAATAAATACGAATTCCAACTTCACATTTGATATTTCTAAGCTCACTTTGCTCAACTAATGCACCGGGGCCTGAGCCTGCGCTCATCGCTGTGATCAAAAGATCATCTGCCACCTGGAGCTTTGGAGTTGTTGTCGTAGGATATTCCTTAGGATCAAGGAGCTCGAAGTGCTTAACAAATCTGGTATGCTCAGGATCTGTGATTTCAGAAATCATAACTCCTTGCTGAGTGCCGCCAAAGCATGAACCGTATAAATAATATCTTCCGTCCGATGTTTTGTATAGCTGCATCTGAAACATGCCGCAGTTGCCGTCAAGATTGTTAAAATCAAGTACTTCAAGGTTCTTGATATAACCGTTATTGCCGGCACCCTTAGCGTAAAATACATCTGCCAATTTTATTACCTCCTGCTAATTATTAGTTCATCTCACATTTGAGAATCGCCTATATTCTAACACAAAAAAGTAAAAATTGCGACATAATAGCAGACGCAAAAAACCTCTTTCAATAATTTGAAAGAGGTTTTTTGCGCTCTAAAGCCGACATTTGTAATTTTCTCATAAACGCAGTCTAAGCAACCCCCGCTAAACGCTTATTGGGGATTGCCGGACTGCACCTATATATCTGTTAATGTAAAAGGATATTGTCTATACTTCGAAAAGCAAATCTCCATATGACGGATAAGGCCATCTATCCTTATCGACTATCATTTCCATGCTGTCTACCGGTGCTCTAAGCTCTTCCATTGCTGTCATAACGCTGTCGTGATAGTACATCGCTTTTTTCGCTCCGTCTTCCATCTCATAAGCGATCTCAACAACTTCCTGCAGCTTTTTAAGAGATTCTTTGGTTTCTTTAAGAAGTTTTTGTATTTCCGTTAATGTATCAGCCTGTACTGAAACATCAGCACCGCATGCTTCTTTGACTTTGATGACCGAATCAGCTATCTCTACGGTAGCTTTTACAACAGCCGGTATTATCTGTTTGCTGGTTATATTAATCATAGCTCTTGCTTCAATGTTAATTGCCTTTGAATAACCCTCATACTCTATCTCAGCTCTGGATTCAAGCTCGGCCTTTGTAAATACCCCGAATTTTTCAAATAGCTTTATAGCCTTGTCGGTTGTAAGCGCAGGTATTGCATCAACTAAAGATTTGATATTCGGCAAACCTCTTTTAGCTGCTTCTTCTACCCACTCATCAGAATATCCGTTACCGTTAAATATAATTCTCTTATGCTCTGTAGCATTCTTTGCGATAAGCTCATCTACAGCCTTATCAAAATCATCTGCCTTCTCAAGTACGTCACAAGCATCGGAAAATGCTTCCGCAACTATGGTGTTAAGCACAACATTCGGCTCTGATATAGAATCTGCAGAACCGCACATACGGAACTCAAATTTGTTACCGGTAAATGCAAACGGTGATGTTCTGTTTCTGTCGGTTGCATCTTTCATAAAGTCCGGAATAGTCTTAACTCCTGTTTCTAATTTTTCTCCTTCAAGAGAATGTGTAGCAGAACCTGTATCTACAAGCTGATTAAGGATGTCCTCAAGCTGGCTTCCAAGGAATACCGAAAGTATAGCCGGCGGTGCTTCATTTGCTCCTAGTCTGTGATCGTTTCCGACATCTGCAGCTGACTCTCTAAGAAGGTCTGCATGTACATCTACTGCCTTAAGTATGGATGTAAGCACTAAAAGGAAAAGCTTATTGTCATGAGGTGTCTTGCCCGGATCTAAAAGGTTAATTCCGTCATCTGTTGTTATAGACCAGTTATCATGCTTACCGGAACCGTTCACTCCGTCAAACGGTTTCTCATGAAGCAGGCACATAAGACCATGACGCTCAGCAACTTTTTTAAGCATCTCCATTATCATATGGTTATGATCTACTGCTATATTTGCTTCCTCATAAATCGGAGCAAGCTCATGCTGTCCGGGAGCCACTTCATTGTGCTGCGTCTTAGCAGGCACGCCTAATTTCCAGAGCTCTTCGTTTACATCCTTCATGTATGAAGCGACTCTTTCTCTGATAGCTCCGAAGTAGTGATCGTCCATCTCCTGTCCTTTGGCCGGCATTGCTCCAAAGAGTGTACGACCTGTATATATTAAATCTTTTCTTTTTAAATATTTTTCTCTGTCTACAAGAAAATATTCCTGCTCTACTCCGACTGAAGGCTTTGCTGTCTTTGATGATGTATTTCCAAACAATCTAAGAAGTCTTATTGTTTGCTCATTGATTGCTTCCATAGATCTAAGAAGCGGAGTCTTTTGATCAAGCGCTTCTCCTGTATATGAGCAAAATGCTGTAGGTATGCACAAAGTAGCTCCTGCTGCGTCATGTCTTACAAAAGCAGGCGAGGTGCAATCCCATGCTGTATATCCTCTTGCTTCAAATGTTGCTCTAAGTCCTCCTGACGGGAATGATGATGCATCCGGCTCACCCTTTATAAGCTCTTTACCTGAAAAGCTCATAAGTACCTTGCCATTAGCCATCGGAGAGCTGATAAATGAATCATGCTTCTCGGCAGTTACACCTGTAAGGGGCTGGAACCAGTGAGTATAATGCGTTGCGCCCTGTTCTATAGCCCACTCCTTCATCTCGTGAGCTATAACATCAGCTGTCTCTAAATCGAGTTCTTTGCCCTCTGATATAGTCTCTTTTAATTTCTGATATACCTTTTTGGGGAGTCTTTGCTGCATAACCGTGTCATTGAACACGCACTCACCAAAAATATCCGATACGTTAAAATAATCACTCATAAAGTACTTCCTTTCACATAACAGTCGTCTTCATAAACAAAAAAATAGATAAAGGCGTCCCATAAAAAAATGGAACGCCTTTGTTCAACACTCATACAATACTCTAATTTTAAAAAAAAATCAAGTATAAATTTTTATAAATCTTTCGGCTCTTTTACCATCGCTGTGCCATCTGCTCCGCAAAGCTTGAATTTAGGGGCATAATCCTTGCCAACCTTGACCTTGACTGCCTGTTTTATATTCCTTATTTCGACGTCTGTATGATTCCCGCCAAACTCTCCGTCAAGCGTCCATGCAATCGGATCGTCGCTGTGGAACCTGATAGTTGAACCTCTGACTATCTTTATAAGCTCATCTTCATACGTAAGAGATGCCATGCCCGATAAGATACGGTTAAGCTGAATCGGATTCTTAGGCGTGTTAATAAGCACCACTTCAAATTGTCCGTCGTCAAGCAGAACCTCACTCGCATAATTAATCTTAACTCCTGCGACATATTGAGAATTGCCTACCATCCCATAGCAGAAATCATCTTCAAGCATTACGCCGTCCACTTCAACCTTCATATGAATCTCATCAAGTCCGTGCCAGCGCTTAACTCCTTCAAAGAAATATGCCGCATGTCCCAATGCATTTTTCATCTCCTGCTTAGTTTCATAAGATACGTCGGTCAGCACGCCAAACGCTGCCACATAAACAAAATTCCTGCCGTTAAATTCTCCGGCATCAACTAATACCTCTCTTCCTTCAACGGCCACCTTTGCCGCACCACCTATTCTCTTGGGGATACGAATGGAATTAGCAAAATCATTGGTACTTCCGGCCGGCACATATCCGAGCGGTATCTGAAGGTCTGCCTGTATCAATCCCCTAAAGGCCTCTCCTAAGGTACCATCTCCGCCGCTTACCACAACCAAGTCAAACCCGGATGCACAGTTATAAATTTTATTATAGCCGTCCTTGGGCTCTTGCGTAGGATATACCTCGACCTCGTATCCTGCTTTTACCAGTGGATCTATAACATCAAATAAGTGATTCTTCATTATTCCCTTGCCTGAAAGCGGGTTAAATACAAATAATGCCTTTTTCATAAATAAAATCCTTTCGGTTGTCGTAGGCGAAAACCCCCTTGCTTTAGCAGGTTGGAGGAGCCTTGTTAATTGTCGGTCAAGAACATATGTGCTATAATATACTCAGCAACAGGTTCTAAGAGAAAACCGTTAGGTGTGTTGCTCACCAAAGGCACTCTTTGTACATTGGCAAGTATATATGAGGTTGTAACACATAAGTCTTGGTGTTACGCAAAATATACTCAAGCATCCGCATTTACTGTACGGCATGGGAATATGTAATCCGTGAGGTTTACATACAGAGTACCTGATACAGTTAC
>CAJOPM010000211.1 GCA_905236225.1 uncultured Eubacterium sp. | reverse complement strand
TCAGAGCAAAAAACCTTTTTGTTTGCCAAGGTCCCCCTGCCGATCTTCTCTCTGCCGTAAATCCTGGTAGCGCATACCTTAATAGCCATATGAAGCGCAGCCGTACCGGATGATAATGCCACGCAATACTTTCTGTTGCATTTTTTTGCAAGGATTTCTTCTAACACATCCAAATTGTGTCCTATGCTTGACATCCAATTCGTATCATAGGCTTCCTTCATATATATCATCTCAGATCCATGCATAGTAGGTGAGGATAAATATATTTTGTCTTCAAATGGTTTTATATCGCTAAACCTCTTGTCATTACAGTAGTCTTTGTTCATTATCAAATCTCCTCGTATATTTGTATAACCTTTTAATTTGCATTATCCTGCGGTGTATATTCCGGCACTAACTCTCTTACAATATCTCTTATATGTTCACTGTCATCACTATATGCTGCAGCTTTAAGATCGCTTAGCATCTGTTTTAGGAATGCCTCATCTATGTTTATTGGTTTTCCAACAAATATTCTCTCATTGGTTGTACTCGTCTTTTCTTCATCCATCAGAAGCTCTTCGTATAGTTTTTCTCCTGGCCTAAGTCCTGTAAACTTTATTGCTATATCTTCATCCGGCACAAATCCTGACAGCCTTATCAGTTTCCTGGCCATATCTACAATCTTGACCGGCTCGCCCATATCCAAAATAAATATTTCTCCGCCTTTTGCATAAGAGCCCGCCTGAAGCACCAACGATACGGCTTCAGGTATTGTCATAAAATATCTTGTTACTTCAGGATGGGTAACCGTAACCGGTCCTCCTTGGGATATCTGTCTTTTAAACAGTGGCACCACACTTCCGTTACTTCCCAAAACATTTCCAAATCTTACTGCGACATATTCGGTATTAGAGGTTCTGTTAGCTGCCTGGATTACCATCTCACAGATTCTCTTTGAAGCTCCCATAATATTTGTGGGACGTACAGCCTTATCTGTTGATATCATTACAAATTTCTTTGCATGACATATCTCAGCCTCCATAGCAACGTTGATAGTACCGCATACATTGTTTTTTATTGCTTCGCACGGACTGATTTCCATAAGTGGCACATGTTTATGCGCCGCTGCATGATATATAAGCTCAGGCTTATATGTTGAAAACACATCATGCATCCTGCACCTATCCTGCACACTGCCGATAATGACCTCAAGGTCTAGATATGGATATCTGCTAAGAAGCTCCGTTTGCAACTCGTATGCGTTATTTTCGTAATTATCAAGTATAATAAGTTTTCTTGGAAGGTAATTTGCAATTTGTCTGCATAATTCCGAACCGATAGATCCTCCTCCACCGGTTACTAAGACACATCTTCCAGAAACATATTCCATTACTGAATCAAGATTAGTCTCTACCACACTTCTGCCAAGCAAATCGTCCAAATCTACTTCTCGCATCGACGAGATATTAATATCTTTATTAATAAGCTGAAACATCCCGGGCATGATTGAGACTTTACAATTTAATTCGGCACAGCTTTCTACAAGTTCTTTTCTGGCACTACCATAAAGGCTCGGAATAGCAATCATTATTTCACTGATTTGATACTTGTCTACACATTCTTTGAGCTTATCTCTTCCACCTATTACAGGTATATCAAAAATAAAGGTCCCCCATTTAGACGTATCATCATCTAATATAGCCACTACACTTATGTCGCTTATCTTTTCGCTTCCGTAAACTTCTTTAAGAATAATCCGACCTGCTTCTCCTGCTCCATATAGCAATACACTTCTTGAAGCCTGTCTGTTTCTTTTCCATGGATAACTGTATACTTCTCTTACGCCTTTCTTAAAGTAACGTATGGTTGTACTTCCAATAACAAGCAAAACAAAATAAATAAAATAATAACTTCTCGGAACATAAAATCCCAGTAGCCACATAGCAATAAATTGCACTATATCGGCAAAAAATACCGCTATTGCTATTTTGCCCATTTCTACTAATCCTGCATGTTCCCACAGGTAATAATATAATCCGAAAGCCATAAATATAAGCAATGTAAGTATAATATTGATGGGGAGATAGTGTGTAAGATTTTTTAAATAGAACTCATCTACGCTATTTACCTTAAAATCGAACCTGGCTATAAGCGATAGGTAAGATGATATTATTATTACTATTACATCATATATAATATAACGTACAAATAATCTGATATTTTTATTGTCCTTCATAACCTAATCACAACCCCAAATTATTTTCTTCTTGACTTAAGCTTCAAAAAACATTAAAATGTCTCTTGCAGATGCGCAGGAGTGGCGGAATTGGCAGACGCGCAGGCTTCAGGTGCCTGTGGTAGCAATATCGTGTGGGTTCAAGTCCCATCTCCTGCAT
>CAJOPM010000210.1 GCA_905236225.1 uncultured Eubacterium sp. | reverse complement strand
ATCATCTACAGTTATATCCGCTCTGCTAAAGCCATCCGGAATTATGTCATCGGAAAATTCTTCGCTGATATTATAGATAGTATCTGAAATCTTCACAGTACCATCTTCTAAAAGCTTGATACCGCCATCATTTGAAGATGTATCTTGTGTATCACTATCGCTGCTATCTTGCGAATCCGAACCGGTATCATCAGATGCCGCCTTTTCACTCTCATCAGAAGTCTCTTCGCTTGATTCTTCATCATCTGCAGACAATCTGGTTACAACTATCACATAAACAGCCTGTGTCCCTGCCTCCGATGTCGTTGTAATCTTAATTGTATTTTCTCCAACTTTAAAATCTGTATTACCACTGACAGAATTAATTGTTGCGTTGCTGTTTGTAAGTTCGGCATAAACCTCAACTCCGGTAACATCATTGTCAACCGTTGCAGTATAACTGGTTATATCATACTTAAATGATGGAGACAGTTCTCCATCAGACAAGCTAAGAGAAGATAATGAATTATCTTTTGATTTTGACTGTGTTTCGGTAGTTGTCTGCTGCTGCTCGGTCTGCGTAGCAAACACTGCTGCAGGAGAAACTGCTATCACTGAAGTTATAGTTAGCAGCGTTGCTGCCTTAATTATATTTTTATAAAGTTTCATATCAATCACCTTTTGCAAGTTTTTTGTTATCGCTTTGCCTAATATGTTCAAACATATATTGTTCATTAATGCATGCTTCGGGAATTTTAATAATACTAACGGTTCCTTCACCCACCTTAGAATTAATAATAAGTTTACCGCCGCACATATCGTTCAATCTTTTTTTGACATTGTCTATTCCTATATGAACCTTACCGTCATCATCTTTTTTCTTTGGATCAAATCCCACACCGTCATCTGATACTCTGATTTCAAAATACCCATCATATTTACAGGTATGCATAATAACAGTTCCGCCGCCGTTTTTCTTGCCCACACCATGCTTAACCGCATTCTCAACAATGGGCTGCACAGTAAGAGGCGGAAGATAAAATTCCATCTCTTCGAATTCATAAACCAGCGTTAAATCGTCACCAAAACGCATCTTTTCAAGACCTAAATATGCCCTGATATGCCTAAGTTCCCTATCAAAAGGCACAAGATTATTCACTGACATAGAATCCATATTGCCTCTCAAATAATCAGAAAAATCGCTAATTGCCTTTTGAGCCATCTCAGTATCTTTCTCACAAAGATAATAAATTGCATTAAGCGAGTTAAACATAAAATGTGGTCTGATTTGAGAAAGCACTATGCTTATTTTAAGTTCTGAGACCTGCCTTTCTTGTTCTAGCAACCTTTCCCTTTGCTTAATAATCTCTTCTTTTTGTTTTAACATAACTATATTTTGTTCGCGGGAGAGAATCATAAACATTATAAGAACGGCTGCTGCTATTCCCAGATTAAGCTGCGATAAAGTTGTGTATCTTACAAGTGTAAAAATAACAGCCACAACCGGACATATGGCATAGATAACAAATGCATAAAACATCACACGCCCTAATTGTTTTCTTTCTATAAATATGTTTGTAATAATAAATGCAAACATAAGAATGCCTAGCAATTGTGACAGGCCAAACATAGGTCCTCTAATATAAGCATTATTCTCATCAAACGAATAATACATATGATTAAATAGCCCTACTACTACAAGCGCTATGCCTAACATACAAATGAAATAAACAGCTTCTCTAAGTAATATGCTAAGCTTATTCCTACTCATATACATTGTAATGTATTGCAGAAACAAGAATTCATCAACGTACGGCAGAATAAATACCAGAAAATTACTGATTCTAATCAAATAATATGCCCAAGGTGTATTAACTCCGTCAAGATGCCATGCAATTATTCCGGAAAAAATCAATATACTGCTGCACAAAAGAATCGCTACAATCTGATTTCTTCCCTTTAAAATCAAATTCTTATTAGTATAAGTAAAAATAGCAGTGGCAAAACAAAATATACCCGCCCATGTCTCTATTGCTGCAAGATACAGCTCACCCGTAATCATAATCTATACCCCTCTAAGAGCAAAGCGGATATCTAAAATCCGCTGTAGCTTGCTTACAGTGCGTGTCAAGATTCGCTCGCGAGTCTTGCGCGCCGGATTCGGGTCTGCTTCAGCAGACAAATTCCTGTCCGAATCCGTGCGCATCAAAAGCGGAGCGTT